>JASHVX010000011.1 GCA_030044375.1 Nitrososphaerales archaeon
GGGTACGTCGTGGGAGTCGCCACCGACTCGGGGGCGCGCAGACAAGGTGTCGCCTCGAAGGTGATGGAGGCGGTCCAGAGCGCCGCGAGGGCCAAGGGCAGGCGATGGCTCGCCCTCGACGTGGAGTCTGACAACGCCGCCGCCATCCGGGTCTACAAGAGGTTGGGCTACGAGGAGACGGCTGAGGTCGGCTGGTATGCGGGCCTGCCCGAAGCGCCTGACGGCCCCGAGGAGGGGGTCAGGGAGGCGGCGAAAGAGGAGCTCAAGGACCTGGCGGCCTGGGTGAACCGCACTCTGCCGCGAGAGGTCAGCCGGGCCCTGCCAGCTGACAGCCGAAGGCTGTCGCACTTCGAGACTGTGACAAGGTGGCCGGGGTCGCCGGTAAGGACATGGACGCTCGGCTCGCCGGGCAGTCCGTCGGCAGTGGTCAGAGGGTCCTACGTGCCGTCGGCGGGCACCGCATATGTGATACCGGTCGCGTGGGAGGAGCAGATGAGGGCGGACTCCGCGACTGCGCTGGTAAGAAGGGCGACGGGCTGGGCGAGCTCGCTCGGCGCCGAACACGTGGTCTTCTCGGTCGCAGACCCGCCGGGGGAGTGGCTCCCTGCTCTGACTTCGCACCGCTTCAGCAGGGTGGTCTCCTCCAGGTTGATGACCAGGCCCACCGACCTTGCCCTCGCGCCCGGAGCACCCTGAGGAGGCCGCCTCAGAACGGTATCTTGCCGGCCAAGAACGGCTTGACGACGAGGTCCCAGGGCGTGGCGATCAGGTCCCCGTCCACGATCAGGGTCGACGACTGCTGCTCCCGGACGAGAGTCCAGGCCTTCGCGACGTCAGTCTCTCCGTCGACTGGGATGGCCGGCCTGAAGACCTGTTGGGGGAGCTTCCCTACCGGCTGAGAGAGGATCTTCGCGCCGTTGTCCCTCGTCGACTCGAGCCCGTTCAAGGAGAAGAGGACCCTGAGGATCTCACGCTCTGTGCAGTAGGTGTGCTTCCTGCCCGTCTTGACGACTATCCGCCTGACCCTGTTCGTCATCATCGACTTGAAGACGTCGAGTATGGTCTGGCCGTTCGTGGCCAGGATGAGGGGCGAGGCCACCTCCTTCAGAGTCATCCCTACCTTGCCCGACCTCCCTTCGACCGCCTGCAGCATCGTCTCCAAGGAGGGCAGGCCGATGGCCCTACCCTCGGCGTCGGTGAGAAGGAGGTTGCCGAACCTCGTAGCGACGATCTCGCTCAGGGCCTTCCGGAACGGGTCAGATATCTTGAGCACGGGGAGAGGAGAGCCAGGAGCGATCTCCTTGATGTTCGTCACGGGCTCGAAGAGCTTCAGGTAGAGCCTCTGCGGGGGCTCGCTGAGAAGGAAGTTCACTATCTGGTATCCGTAGATGGCGTGCTTCACCTCGCCCTCCTCGATCAGGATGCCGCAGTTGACGTCCCTGAAGGACAGGAGGGCTCCTGTCATCAGCACGGTGTGGTCCCTGCCTATGAACACCGGAGAGGGGATCGAGACGCTCGACAGATACTCCTCGCAGGAAGGCTCGCCCTTCTGAGACAGAGCTGACAACCGGGATTCAGGAGCCTCCGGGTCCGGTCTGGGAGACAGTGAGTCCCATCCGCTTGCCGGAGAAGGTCATCGGTCCTCTCGCACCGCAGGGGTCGGGGCCCGAGCGGACGGCCGACTGCGCTCGCACGATTGGCGGGCGCGCGTCACTAAGATATAACCTCCGCGGCGCGGACCCGAGTCACCGAAGGGAGGTCTGAGTGGACCCTTAGGGGCCAGAGCTTGGACTTGTGGATTAGATGGGAACCGCCACGCGGGAGGCTGGTGCTTGGCCTTCTGGGGGCTCAGGTCACGTCCCTGAGAGACTCTCCGCGAGCGGAAAGGCGCCGCGCAGGGCGGTCGGCGCCGGCGGAGGCCCCTGTCGCAAGGGTAAAATCCGAGGCATTTCGGGCCAACTACATCGCGAGAGAAGTGGCCTGTAACTGAACAAACTTGTCATCATCGGAGTCGATGGCGCCGACTTCGAGCAGACGCAGACGTACATGGACGAAGGAGACATGCCGGCGCTCTCCGCTCTCAGGGAAGGCTCGTACTTCTCGCGCCTCGAATCGGTGGTCCCGCCTCACACCGCGCCCGGATGGACCTCCATCACCACAGGCGTCAACCCTGGAGAGCACGGCGTATTCTACTTCTACGACTTCGCCGACTCGCCTAGGATAGCGAACGCCACAGACGTCTGCGCCCCAAGGATCTGGGACTACATCGAGCCGCTGGGCGGGAGGTCGGTGGTTGTCAACGTCCCGGTGACCTACCCGGCCCGCGAGGTCTCTGGTGTGATGGTCGCCGGGATACCTCCATGGTTCGTAGACGAGCGGTCCGCGTATCCGACCCAGCTCTACGAGAGGCTGAGGCAGTCAGGGTACGAGATCGACGCCCCCATGGGCAGGAGCCTCGAAGGACGGCCAGACGCGTTGGTGCGCCGCCTGATACGGACCGAAGAGAAGAGAGTGAACCTGTTCCTCGACCTGCTGAAGGAATACGAGTGGTCGTTCGGAATGGTGGTCATCACAGCGCTAGACAGGATGCAGCACAAGCTGCTCGGGAAGGGTCCGAGGGCCGACGAGGCCGTCAGACGGGGCTACCACGAGGCCGACAGGCTGGTCGGCAGGATCCTCAGCTCCCTGCCTGAAGACGTCAGCTTCCTCGTCGTCTCTGACCATGGGTTCAACGCCCGCCCCGTGGCGTTCTATCCCAACACCTGGCTCAGCCAGCAGGGCCTCCTGAGAGTCGCCTCGCCGGGCAGGACCCACCTTTCGCGGGTGGCACACGACCTCCTCGACGGCCGCTTCTCATGGCTGCCGACGAGACTCACCAAGAGGTACCAGGGAGCGAAGACTTCTGTCCGCGTCATCGACTCGATAGACGCCCTTGACTCCCGCGCCTACGTCCCCGGGACCGACGGCATAGTGGTCGTGAAGTCAGAGGAAGACGTCGGCCCGGTAGCGACCGGCCTCTCGGCTCTGAGAGACCATGACGGACGCGAAGTCTGCAAGGTGTACAGGAAGGACCAGGTCTACTCGGGCGCGAGGCTAGGGTCGGCCCCCGAGCTCCTGATAGTGCCCCGCGGAGACGTCAACATAAAGACCAGCCCGACGGCCAAGAGGGTGGTCTCGACCTCCGACGGCCATGGCGCCAACCACGGGCCGAACGGCGTCTTCTTCGCCTGCGGCGAGAACGTCAAGAAGTCTCAGGAGTCGGACCTGCGCCTCGAGGACGTCGCCCCCATCGCTCTCGCCCTCATGGGAGTGCTGCCACCGGACTCCATGGACGGCAGGATGGTCCACCGCGTGGTAGCCGAGCCGGAGAGAACGCTGCGGCTGAGCCCGGTCCCCGTCGCGGTCGCCCGCCGGGCTTCGTATGCCTTCTCCGAGGACGATGAAAAGAGCGTCGCCGACAACCTGAGAAGAATTGGTTACATCTGACCACATCGACGACCAAGAGACGCCGACGGCTCGGCAGGCAGGCTCGGGTCAGCAAGAGGGGACCGAGGGGGCGCCCGCCGAGAGCGGAAGCACCTCCGGCTCTCAGCGCGCGGTCCACATAGCCTCCGGAATAAGATTCCTGACCATTCAGAACCTGGTGACGAGCTCCCTCGGCTTCGTCTTCCTGACCTCGCTGCTCAGGCTCCTCTCGCCGACCGACTACGGCCTGTACTCCTCGGCGCTGCTGGTCACGGGCATCGCATCCTCCATCGCCTTCTTCGGTCTGCAGTCGGCGGCGACGAGGTTCGTCGCGTACATGTCGCAGGACGAGGCGGGGTCGAGGACCGTCTCGAGGTCTATCGTGGTCCTCTCCCTCGTCTTCGCGTCGAGCTCTACGATAGTGTTCGTGCTGCTTGCGCCCACGTTCTCTCTCTACTTCACCAAGAGCACGTCCTCAGCCTGGATCTTTGCCGCGTCGGGAGCCTGGCTCTTTTCGAGCACGATCGCCGGGATGCTGGTCGGGCTCGTCCAAGGGATGAGAAGGTACGAGTCGCTAGCCAAGATCCTGATAGTCTCCAACCTGGCGATGGTGTGCCTCACCACCCTCGGGCTGGTCCTGTTCGACAGCGTGATCATACCCATAGCTGCCTGGATCTTCTACGGAGTCGTCGTCAGCGCTTGGGCAGCGAGCATAACCCGCAAGGGGCCTCTGCTCCCGCGGTCGGGACCAGCTGAGAAGGGGACCTTTGAGAAGGTCCTGAGGTACTCGATCCCCCTGGGCGTCGCCGGGGTCCTCGCCTCGGTGACCGCCGCGGGCGACCCACTCGTCGTGGGCGGCTTCATGACCGGCGCACAGCTCGGAGAGTACTACGCGGCGATAGCCATCTCGGGCGGCCTGGGGGTCATCCTCTTTACGCCCCTCAACACCGCCTTCTTCCCGGAGACGTCCGTCGAAGCCAAGGACCCCGCGAAGCTCAGCAAGGGCGTCAGGCTCGCGGTCAGGTACACTGTCCTCGCCCTCGTCCCGGTGTCGTTCTCTCTCGCGGCCCTGTCGAGACAGACTCTCAACCTCTTCTCTGGCGGCGCCTCGAACTACCTCGCAGGGAACCTCCCCCTCCAGCTGATGTCCGTCTTCTTCCTCTTCGTGGCTATGCAGGGGATCCTCACCTCGCTGCTCCTTTCGATAGGGAAGACGGTCGAGGTCATGATAATAGGGATCATAACGGCTGTCGTCGACATCGGCCTCGCCCTGCTGCTGGTGCCGAGCTTCGGGCTCATCGGAGCTACGACCACCAGGGTGCTCGCCGACGTCGTCGGATTCCTGGCGGCCCTGTACTACACCCGAGAGTACATCCCGGGAACGGGAGACGTCGGCTTCCAGGCGAAGGTGTTCGTCTCCTCGGCGGCCGCGTTCGCCGTGATGTACGCGCTGTCGACGTTTCTCTCGGACAGCACGCTCACACTGGTGCCGTACACTCTGGTTGGGATAGGCGTCATGCTCGTCTGCGCGCGTGGGCTCAACATGCTGACGGCCGAGGACAAACGGTACCTGGGAAACCTGGTGCCGCGTCCGATGGTGAAGGTTCTCGGCAGAATCATCGGCGACCCCTTGCAGGGAGACTGAGGCCAGGTGGCGCCGACGGCCCGCCGCGGTGATGCCCGCGGGACCTAGGTGCCCTGCTTCCAGTCCGCGATGTACCTGGTCTGTTCCTCGCTCAGCTTGTCTATCGCAATGCCCATGCTGTCAAGCTTCAGCCTTGCCACTTCGGCGTCCTGTTCCTTGGAGGTCTCGTGGACGCCCGGCTTCATCGACCTGCCTTCCTTCGAGAGCCTCGCCAGCGACAGGAGCTGGTTGGCAAAGCTCATGTCCATGACCTCGCTCGGGTGCCCCTCCGCCGCGGCGAGGTTGACCAGCTTCCCCTCTGCCAGTATGAATATCCGGTTGCCGTTCTTCAAGACGTACTCTTCGTTGTTGTCTCTGATCTGCCTGTGCTTCTTGGCTATCCGTTCCGCCGCCTTGACGTCGACCTCCACGTTGAAGTGGCCGGCGTTCGAGACGATCGCACCGTCCTTCATGCTCTCGAGGTGCTTGGCCGTTATTATGTCCTTGACGCTCGTGGCGGTCACGAAGATGTCTCCGAGCTTGGCCGCCTCGTCCATGGGGAGGACGGTGTACCCTTCCATCCTGGCGCGGAGCGCGTTAACCGGGTTGACCTCGGTGACGATGACGTTCGCGCCGAGCCCCCTCGACCTGAGCGTGATGCCCCTGCCGACGTGACCGTAGCCGGCGACCACGACGTTCTTCCCGGCGAAGAGGACGTTCGTCGCCCTGATTATGCCGTCTATGGCGCTCTGGCCCGTGCCGTAGACGTTGTCGAAGTCTGACTTCGTCTCTGCGTCGTTCACTGCGATTACAGGATACTTGAGCTTGCCTTCGGCCGCCATGGCCCTGATCCTGTGCACGCCGATGGTCGTCTCCTCCGTCCCCCCGATCACGCCCGGGAGGTATTGCTGAAGCTTGCCGTGGATCGTGAATATGAGGTCGGCCCCGTCATCTAGCGTCAGGTTCGGCCCGATCCTGAGCGTCTGCTCTATGCACCAGTAGTAGTCCTTGGGAGAGAGCCCGCGCCACGCGTAGATGTCTATCCCGCTCGCGTCCAACGCGGCGGCGACGTCGTCCTGCGTCGAGAGGGGGTTGCAGCCAGACCAGGCGACCTCGGCTCCGCACGCCCTTATCGTCTCGACGAGCACCGCAGTCTCCTTGGTCACGTGGAGGCATCCGGAGACGCGGAGGCCCTGCAGCGTCTTCTTCTTCGAGTGGGTCTCCTTCAGTTTCATGAGGACGGGCATCCGCGACTCTGCCCACTCTATCTTCTTCCTGCCGTCGGCCGCCAGAGAAGCGTCCTTGATCTTGCCCATGGAACGCTGAAAGTGCGCCACCCGCAGGGGTATTTATGACGTTAAGCGGTCCCGGCTGGCTCTGACTCCGCCGGAGGGGCAGACCTGCTCGTCGCGGCCCTCGTAAGGCCTCCGGGCCCTTGCTCCGACCGGCCGTCCGATGCGGAGACTGTCTCTCGTTTCTACCGCTTCAGCCGGGCACAGGCTCTCCCAGGCGCTTCAGGACCCTCAGGGCCCTGAACGTTATCATCTTGCTAGGCTCGCCGACGGCCTCTAAAGTGAAGGGCCGGATCTTGCTGATGTACTCCTGGAGGCTCTTCGAGACCGCGGTGTTCATGGTGTCGGGCTGCGTCGCCTCCAGCAACCATCGGCCGTCGCTCTGCCTCTTCTTCTTCAGGAGGCCTACCGCCCCGGCGACCCTGGGGTCTTCCCCTCCTCCGAGCGCCGTGACGAACTCGAGGCCTACCAGCGCGTCGTAGAAGTAGTGGTAGGGGAAGTGGAACCTGAACCAGGGGTCGTAGCGGCGTCCCTCGCGGAGCAGCCTGCGCTCCAGGTAGAACTCGAGGCCTCTGTCCGCGGCGTTCTTCATGCTGCGCGTCCACTTCTGCCGGGGCAGTTCCGCGAAGGCGCTCATACCTTCCCAACCGTCGATGACGCCGTTCCTACCGAAGCAGTCCCATCCGCCGTTGGGCGCCTGGTTCTTGACGAGCCAGAGGAAGGCGCTCCTCACGCGCGGGTCGTCCTCGTATCCGAACTTCACGAGGCCCCTGGCGGTGTTCCCGACGAGGCAGAGTTCACTCTTTTCGTTTCCTGGCATGTCGAATCCTCCGTCAGGCCTGGCGAAGGTGTCCCTCCACAGCTCCGCCGACTCGGCCACCCATGGGATCCGCTTGGTCACTCCAAGGTCGGACAGGGTAAGGAGCATCCAGTTCGTCGAAAGGAACTTCGGACGGTAGAGGTCAGACCCCTCAGCCCAGTACCCTCCGGGGAGGCGGCGGTCGAAGATCGTCTTCACCCATCCCTTCGATGGTATCTTCTCCCAAGCTTGGCGGAGGTCTCCCGGGCTGGACTCTGCGAGGTC
>JASHVX010000108.1 GCA_030044375.1 Nitrososphaerales archaeon
GGGGGCCGCGGCCAGCCAGGTCGACACCATGCTGAAGAGGCTGGTCGCGTGGTATCGTGAGAGCAAAGACAGGTACCCTGCGCTGGTGCTCGCGGCGGTGGTCCACAACCAGTTTGAGACCATCCATCCATTCGAGGACGGGAACGGTAGAGTCGGGCGGTTGCTCCTGGCAAACGTACTTCTCAAACATGGGATGCCTCCCCTCAACATCGAGATCGAGAACCGCAGGGAGTACTACGATGCCCTGAGGGAGTACCAGACGACGGGGAACCTCCGACCGACTCTAGACTTGATGCTGAAAGAATACCGGAGGCTCAGAGCTACATTGAACAGGTGACTACAAGACTGAGAAAAGTAGTCACCCGTGATTTCAGGTTGACAATCAGTATCCTGACTGATGAAACCTTTCGAGTCTGTGTGTAACCGTGGGACCCTTACGCACTGGGAGGTCCCCAAAGCCGCCTTGAGCTCGAATTCGCCGAGGAGGGCTTGGTATCGAATGCCCCGGCAACCGGGCCCCGTCGGGCCCGCATCCACATGCATGCGGGTCCATCGCGCTGGCCCTACGACGAAAGCGTGGCTCGACATTGGCCCTTGGGCAGAAGCTGCAAGACGCATGTCTCCGAGTATGCATCCTATCTGTTTAGCTTCGCGGGTTGAGCCTTGTCGGAGAATCTTGCGAGGGCTTCGGCACACTTCGTGAGCATCTGCTCCACACTCGAGGCGTCCTCTTCCCTTGCATACCTCTTCTCTCTCGTGCCATGGTACCACTTCTTCAACGCTTCGAGGGCCTCCTCGAGCTCATCTGTCTCCTCTGAAGTGACTTTCCCCTTACGCAGGTTGTCGTCAATCTCGTCGAGAAATTCCTGGCACTCTTCAAGTATTTCCTCGTACTGGCGTCTTCTATCGTCCCGGAACATAGACGTAAGCAACTCGACATCCTGTTTGTCCAGCGCGCTCGCGCTCATCACGAGGACGGTTCCATTCTTGCTTATCTCAGAGCGCAGTTGGCCGACTGCCGCTCTCCCTTGTTCACCTCCGGGCAAGATGCAGAGCGAGACAGGAGGATAGATGGCTCCCAGTTTCTTGAAGTTCCTCCATGCCCTGACCCTCAGCTTCGATGGTTCGTTCGGTAGGTCATAGGCGACGATGACCCACTCGTTCGCCGCCGGCTCTCTCATCTGACCTTTGCCGAACATGTCTTTAGCGATTTAAGGGTATCAAGCGTAAGCACCCTGCCTGCGGTCCCGCTGACCCCGCGGAAAGGGGTCGTGCGAGCGGCTGGGTCTCCTTTGAGCGTCGCCCACTCACACGGCCAACAACAATATATGTCGGATGTAACTACAGTTACATCGACCACGATTGGACCGCCCGGTAGCCGACGAACGACGCGGATGCTCACCCCTCCTGCCTAGGTCAGCCTTGATGCGGGGGTGGATGTGACGGGTAAGAGGCCTGAGAGGGAGAGGGTCCAGCTACGCATCAGCGTTGACGCCTATCGGTCGATTGAGGCCGCCGCCAAGACATCCGGGGAAGAGGCGGCTCTAAAGGCAGCACTTGAACGTGGGATGGAGAGCTATTGGTCGCACTACTTTGAGGACATCACGAAGGACCTCGACTACACACGAAAGAAGTACGAGGAATGCGTGCATGACAACAAGCTCCTGAGGGGACTGACCAAGCAGAACGTCGAGCTGAGTCGTCTCCTCAGCGAGAGAGGTGAGGATGCCCGATGAACTATCACAGGTGGCGGATCTCGCTGAGGGGGGAGGGAGAAGCCGGCCCCGCCGTCGTGGTGGAATGCAGATCCGTCAGTGACGAGAGTGTCACCCTGAGCCTTTCACTCACCAAAGGCTTCATGAAGACGTTAGAGGACTTCCTGAGCGCGAAGCTGGGCTTCCTGGCGAGTCCACAGAGGAACGAGGCCATCTCTCTTCTCTTAGAGTGGGGATCGTCGGGGAGCCCTCAGGGCACGCCCTTGACGAACGCCGAGAAGTTTGCCATCGTCGGCATGCATTCCTCACTCCACTTCAAGCTCTACGAGTGCTACAATGACAATCAGAGTGTCGCCATGGGTCTAAGGGCGCACTGCGAGCTCAACAGGCGTCTCAAGAAGAGGCTCGTAGAAGTCATGGGTCCGGCCGCTGTCCCAAGGGACGAATGGGATTCATGGGACGAAGCCGTCTTCGAAAGGTTCCAAAGGAAATACCTGTTTCTACGATGAAGCGTTCTTCGCGAACTCGACACGACCTCGACGCATGCCAGATGTAACCATAGTTACATTAATAACCAAGACCGACGGTGCCACCGCATTTTGTCGACACCCCCTGCGGTTGGAGCGTGAATCTGGTGCTGTCAGACCGCTGGGCCCATCAAGTTTCCGAAGTCGGCGCCGGCGTGGCTACTCTCAGGCGAGTCGCGGCGACCATGGCCGACACGTCTGCCTACGACCGGGTCCTAACCGAACTCGAGGGTAAGCTCGTGGCCGGAGACCTGTACATCACCGTGCTCGGTCTCTTCAAGAGAGGCAAGTCCACACTCGTGAACGCGCTGCTGCAGTCTCGCGTCCTGCCCATGGGCGTCGTTCCAGTGACTTCAGTGGTTACGCTGGTGAAGTACGGCACACCACCTTCAGCGTCCGTCTCTTTCCTCGACGGGCATGTCGTCCAGGTCAGGGTCTCAGACCTGGCTGAGTATATCACTGAGAATGGGAACCCGCAGAACTCCAAGGGCGTCAGGCAAGTAGAGGTGGCCGTCCCTTCACGCGTTTTGGAGGGAGGGACGACGTTAGTCGACACACCCGGGGTAGGTTCGACCCACTTGGACAGCACAGAGAGGACCTACCAGTTCATAGAGCGGTCTGACGCTTGCCTCTTCGTCTTAGCCGCCGACCCTCCCATTGGAAAGTCCGAAGTTGACCTCCTCGAAGCGATCAGGCCCCACGTCAGGAAGCTGGTCTTCGTCCTCAACAAGAAGGATGTCGTCGACGCCGCCTCCTTGGAAGAAGCCTTAGAATTCTGTAAGGACGTGATAGGCGACTTCTACGCCGGCGACATCAGCATCCATCCTGTCTCGGCGAGGCTCGCTCTTCTGGCTAGTGAGGAGGCTGACCACGAGAAGCTTGTACGGAGCGGACTGCCTGAACTGACAGGAGTGCTTTCGGCGATATCAAACACTGACAAACGCGCGACTATGGTACTCTCAACTATCAGCAAGCTCTTGAGAGTCGCCGACAGTCTCTACGCATCAAACCAGGTGGCAATAGCCTCGGCCGACATGGCAGTTGAGCACCTCGAAGACACCATGAAAAGGGTTCAAGACTTCCTTGACACGATAGAGTCGGAGAGACGCGAGCTACTCCATCTCCTTGAGGCGAGATTCAGAGAAATAGTCGATGCACTTGACGAAGACCTATCGAGATTCAAAGCCGAACATGAGGCGGCGTTCCTCTCCGCGGTGCAGTCCTACGCGAAAGAGGAGCTCGAGTCGAAGAGGGGCGTCCGAGAGATGGAAGTCACCTTGCAGAAGAGGCTTTCGGTGGAGCTCAAAGCAGTCTACTCTGATTTCATAAAGGGAGAGGAGAGGTTGGTCAGCTCCAGGTTCGACGAGCTGGTAGTCGAATTCAACCACCGCGTTGACTCGCTGGACGCGGAAGTGCAGGAGCGCATGTCGACCGAATTCGGCGTCCGTTCAGAGGCTCCGCGGCTCGAAGACAGGCTGAGTTCAGAACATCGGTTCTACTTCCAGGAGAGGCCACAACTCCAAGGCGGCCTCATCTTCGTCGGGGGCGTCTCGCTGGTCCTGCCTAAGTTTGCAATGGGCGGGTCCATCCTCAAGAGATTCGGACGCCAGGCGAAAGAGGCTTTCGAGGG
>JASHVX010000109.1 GCA_030044375.1 Nitrososphaerales archaeon
CAGGTTCAGCTGGTCGGAAGAGGAGGTAAACTCGAAGCTCGAGACCAAGATCACGGGCGCGTTCAGGGACGTCCACCAGACGGCGACCAAGAACAACGCCTCGATGAGGGCTGGCGCGATGATGGTTGGGGTCGGCCGAGTGGCCGACGCCATAAGGACGCGCGGCCTCTTCCCTTAGGCTCAGGCTAGCCCGCTGACACGAGCCGCTCCAACTCGTGCAGGAGCGGGGCGCTCCCCAGGTATGCGGGGGAGGTCTCCGAGAGAGACCGCGGGCTGATGTCGAGGATGCTCTTCGTCCCGTCAGTGGCGTAGCCGCCAGCCTGCTCGTTGATGTAGCCGATAGGGGCGGTCTCGTAGAGGACGCGAAGCTTGCCCGCGGGCTTCCCCACGAGCGCAGGGTATGCGAAGATCCCCCCGCGCGAGAGGACCTGGTTGTAGTCGCCGACGAAGGTGCCACAGTATCTGACCCTCATCCCTCGGCCCTCGAAGGAGTCGACGAAGTCGCGCACGGGCGGGATCCAGTCCTTGCGCGCGCCCCCGACACCATAGACCTGCGGCTTTTCCGGGATCTTCAGGTCGAGGCCCAGGAGCTCGAAGGACATCTCCGGCCCCTTTCTTACCGCCGCGAACCTGTGGACGCCCTTCCCGAAGGAGAGAGTGATCGTGATGGAGTTGCCGTAGGTCACGTAGAGCGCGCCGACCAGGTTTCTCCCAGAGCACGGCAGGGGCTCCGAATACATCCCGAAGATGCTCCCGAGCGGGTTGTTGGTCTCGACGTTGGAGCTTCCGTCGAGCGGGTCCATCGCGACGCTCACCCTGCCTTTCCCGGCCGCGGCCTCCTCCATCTCCTCCGAAGCGACTTCGCGCACCAGGCCCGTCCCGACCAGTGCGTCCGCGAAGACGTCGTTCGAGAAGACGTCTATCGCCTTCTGGCGCTCGCCAGAGGGGTTCACGTCGGCCAGCAAGCCAGACTTGAACGGTATGTTCTCCCACACAGTGATGCACGACTGCGCTATCGTGGTCGTTATCTGCGCGAGGTCTTCTGAGACGTTCAGCTTCAGGAACTCGTCAAGCCTCATCGACGAGCCTTCGCGGCGCGCCGCCCGATTTAGGCGTGATGGTCTGGGGCGACGAATCATCGAGATCGCCGAATATCGTTAAATATCTTGTTCAGGCCGTGAGAATGTTGGCTTCCGACCGCATGAAGCCCTTCCTGAGGGACGGGAGGGGGATGCTCTTGGCGTACGATCAGGGCCTCGAGCACGGGCCCTCCAAGGACTTCGACGAAAGGAACGTCGACCCGTCATTCATACTGGACATTGCCGTCAAGGGCAAGTTCACTGGCGTGGTCTTTCAGAAAGGCGTTGCCGAGAGGTTCTACAACGGCAAGGTGCCACTGATAGTGAAGGTGAACGGCAAGTCGAGCCTGCCAGGCGGAGAGCCGATCTCCAGGCAGGTCTGTTCCGTGTCGCACGCGGTCGCCCTTGGAGCCAGGGGCATAGGATACACCATCTACCTGGGCTCCGCTCACGAGGCGGATATGTTCGCAGAGTTCGGCCGCATCCAAGAGGAGGCGCACGAACAGGGCGTCGCGGCGATCGCATGGATCTACCCCAGAGGCGCGGGCGTCCAGAACGACGTGTCCAAGGAGATGGTCGCCTACGCTGCGAGGGCTGGGCTGGAGCTCGGGGCTGACGCGGTCAAGATCAAGTACACCGGTGACACGTCGACCTTCTCCTGGGCGGTGAAGGCCGCCGCCGGGGTCAAGGTCTTCATGTCCGGAGGGCCCAAGGCGCCCACCGACGACGAGTTCCTCCAGCAGGTGAGGGGAGTGGTCGGCGCGGGCGCGGCCGGCGTGGCCGTCGGGAGGAACGTGTGGCAGAACCAAGACCCGTTGCGCATGGCCCAGAGCCTCAGGTCGGTCATATTCGCGTAGAGTCTATCGCGGCGCCGTCGCGCGCTGAACGCATGCAGAGGACCTCCAGGGCATGCACAAGCTTATCTCCTTGCGCGACGCAGGCTAATCGGATTGGGATTCGAGTTCGGAGATCCATCCATACCGAGGTACGTTTCTGGGACCGCGTTCCACATAGAGCTCACGATAGGCGCTGTGGTGGCGCTGGCTGCGACCGTGGCGATAGACAAGGTAGCGAACTTCATGTTCAGGAGGGGATACGCCAAGCCCTTCTACGTGCTAGGTAAGAGGGTCCATCACGTCTGGATATACGGGCTCGTCCCCGCCTGCTACCTGGCGCTGAGCTATCTCATGCTGGTCGGGGACGTTCAGCTAATCAGGAGCCTGATCTGGTTCAGGCTGTCGGTGCTCGTGGCCCTCATCGGTCTCTGCATGTCCGTGGATTTCGTAGGGGACACGTGGAGGAAGAGGTCCGGAGGGCTCATCAGACACGAGTGGGTGTACGCCCTGATCCCCGCGTACATTTTCACGTTCCTTTTCGTGGTTTTCATCTAGGCGTCCCAGGCGGCTGACGCGATTCCTATGTGAATAATTAGGACAACAATTCATATAAGATAATACTAAGCGGCTTCGAACGCACTCATGGAGATCGCGCGCAGTCAGGAGGGCCGTTCCGAGTGACGAAGGGTTTCACCACGTCAGTGGTGGGCAGCTTCCCCAGGCCAAGAGAGCTGGTGGAAGCCGTCGAGGGCCACGCGAAGGGCAAGGTCTCCCGCGAGAAGCTGGACTCGCTCATCCGCGATGCCACTGCCTCGACGATAAGAGGAGAGGTGGATGCGGGCCTCGACGTCATAACGGACGGCGAGCAGAGGAGGAGCAGCTTCGTAAGCTTCGTCGGCGACAAGATACCCGGGTTCAAGGTCATGCACATCACTGCCCTGAACCCCAAAGCGATGGAGATACTGAAGAAGAACAAGGTCCAGCTGACCTACACACGTGCAGTCGTGACCGAGCCGCTGCGCGAGTCCGAGATAGCGCTCGACGAATACCGAGCCGCCAAGAAGCTCGCTTCACGGCCGTTCAAGGTGACCCTCCCCGCGCCGTATCTCGTCATGTGGGAGAGCTGGCACAAATCTATGTCCAAGGAGGCGTACCCCACCCCGGAGGACTTCGGACACGCGTACGCTAAGCTGCTGAGGCTCGAGGTCGTGCGCCTAAGAGATGCTGGTGTGTCTTTCGTGCAGCTCGACGAGCCGATGCTCGGAGACCTGACCGAGGCCGGCGAGAAGCCCGACCGATACAGGAAGGTCCTGAACGAGCTCTACGGGCACAGGTACAGGGGCTTCAGAGAGGAGCTGAAGCTTGCGGTAGGGCTCCTCAACGAGGTGACGAAGGGGATCGGCGGGGTCAGGATAGGCGTCCACATGGACAGGTGGCCGAACAAGGACTCCCCATACTTCAACATCGGATATGAGAGGTTCCTGCCGGACCTCCTGGAGACGAAGACCGACCAGTTCGTGCTGGAGTACACGTCACAGGGCACCGGCGACCCATGGGCCCTCATCAAGAGCTTCCCCGGGAAGCTCGAGATAGGCCTGGGAGTGGTAAGCGTCCAGGACTACGAGGTGGAGACTCCCGAAGAGGTGGTGGCGCGCGCCAAAAAGGTGGCGGGGCGGATCGAGCCGGAGAGGATATGGCTGAACCCAGACTGCGGCTTCGCCCCTGGGATGTTCAGGAGCTTCCCGAGGGAGATAGCGTTCGCGAAGCTGAAGTCGATGACGAAGGCGGCAGAGGTCCTCCGCGAAGAGTTCGCGTAGCTGCGCTTGAGCCTCAAGTCAAGGCTGCAAGGGAAACCCGTAGTCTACGAGATCGTGCCTCCAAGGCGCGACCCTTCGAAGTACAGCACTGAGCTCAGGGGACTCGAGGCCGTGCTCGCCGACAGGAGGATATCGGCCATCAACGTCCCCGAGCTGGTCAACAGAAGAGAACGGGAAGGCAGGGTGAGCTACTCGCCCGCGACCATCCCGCCTGAGGACTACGCCCTGATGATAGGCAGGACGAAGGAGTCGATCGTCAACGTCATAGCCCCGAGGATGCAGGAACAGGACTTCCTGGACAGGGCCGAGAGGATACTCACGGCTTACCGGATACCTAACATCGCAGTCGTGGGAAAGGAGAGGCGCGGCGACCTCCTCCCGGGGCCCTCAGTCCCCCGTGCGCTCGAGCTGCTTGCCGGCATCAGAGGCCGCGAGACGACGCTGGGCGGAATATGCATCTTCACCAGGAGGAACACCGTAGGCGGGGACTATGGACGCGGCAGGCTCGACGAGGCAAGGAGGATCCTCCTCAAAGCAAGGCTCGGGTGCGACTTCGTCACCAGCCAGATAGTCTATGACGCGGAGCCGGCAAAGAGGGTCATCTCCGCGTATCACGACCTGTGCGAGAGGGAGGGGGCGGAGCCGATCCAAGTCTTCGTGAGCCTGTCGACGATTCCGACCTCCAGCATAATGGCCCTGTTCGGCCGGCTCGATGTGGTCATCCCCCACGCTACG
>JASHVX010000110.1 GCA_030044375.1 Nitrososphaerales archaeon
AGGCTACGGGAGCCCAGCCGCGCGGAGGAGAGCCCAGGTCTTGTCAGACCTCGAGGACGGCCTGATTTCACACGGAAGGGCCACGGCTGACTTCGGGTACTCGCCGCGCTCGACCCGAGGGGGTCGCGCAACACGAGCCTCTAAGCATCGGGGTCAGAGCGACTGACTCGGCGACTCACGAACCTCTCCGGGCTAAGGAACGACAGGTCGTACTGAGGCCTCGTCCCTGTAGCAATGTCAGCCACCAACTCGCCCATGACGCTCGCAAACTTGAAGCCATGACCAGAGCACGCGCTCACTATCAGCACTCTAGCGTCGCCGGGAAGGGAACCGACTATGAAGTTCATGTCGGGGGTGTTGGTGTACAGGCATGAGGTGGAAGCTATCGGGACTCGTCCTAGCCGGGGGAGCCTCCTGGCGATGAAGTCCTTCACGGGTGCGAAGTCTCGTTCGGTCACCGTCCGGTCGACGTCTTCAGGCTCCACCAGGCGCCCATGGTGGCTCTCGGCGGCCTTCACACCATGTCCGACGTCCGGGATGCCGTAGAAGAAGCGACCGCGCCCCTCTTCGAGGATGAAGATCGGCAGTTGCTCTGGCGTGAAGCAGGTCTGCCCTTGGGATGAGAACCAGAACGGGGTCTGCCTCTCGCACTGCAGTGGGAGCGTGCCTCCAAGAAGCTTCTGTGTCCACGCCCCGGAACAGAAGACCAGCCTGTCGGCTAGATATCTCGAGTCCTTCGTCCTGACCTCCAGGCCCTCAGGGAGGGACTCCCACGCTCCCAGGGGTTCGGAAAAGTGGAACTCGCAGCCGGCGCCTTCAGCGAGCTCGAAGGCTGACTCTATGCATGCCTCAGGGAAGAGCACCCCGGCCGACTCCTCGCGGACCACGGCGAGCCCTTCGTCCAAAGAAAGCGCTGGGTGAACCTCCTCTGCTTCCCGGCCCGACATCACTCTGTGGGGGAGACCATGCTTTCTGGCGCTCCTCAGGACACCACTGACAAGAGTGCCTTCCGGCTCCCCGATCATGAGCCCTCCCGTCATCCTGAGCAGGCTCCTTCCCGACCTACTCTGAAGCTCGCGCCAGGACTCGAAGGCCCTCCTGAGGATGGGAACATAGCGCTCGTCCTCGTAGTAGGCAAGCCTGATGATCCTTGTGCGCCCGTGTGACGAACCGAATTCGTGGTTCAGGCCGAACCTCTCCAAGGTCAGGACCTTCATGCCTCTGGAAGCCAGGTTGTAGCTCACGGAAGACCCCATCGCCCCGCACCCGACCACGATCGCGTCGAAGTGCTTCATCGTCCGTACCTCGTGGCCGCTTCAGCGAGCCGCTCCGAGAGCCAGGGCATTGCCTCTGTTACAAAGGAAGGCCCGTGGTGTGCTAGGAAGTCCAAGGGGCCTGGAGTGAGGAAGCAGTTCCCTCCGGCGACAGCGCGCATCCCCTGCCATCCTCTCGACCTCAGCAGCTCCTTGAGCCGGGCTTCGCCGAACGTCGAATACATCTTGGCTTCATAGAAGATGACCTCAGGGTCGCACCTGAGGACCTCCTGCAAGTCCGGGGTGAGCCACTCCCTGCGCTCCGTCTCGAAGAGGCTTCTGCAGCCGAGCAGGCGAAGCGCATCCGTGATGTAACTATGGGCACCGAAGCTGGTGGGGCCGCCCAGGTCGATCTCCACATACGCCATCAACCCCTCGTGGACCCTCGCCCCGCCCAGCCCGCGGAGCATCGAGCCCGCCAGACCTCTCGCAGAGTCTGGCGCCCCTGCCACCAGGCCCACCTTGACTACGAAGTCAGCGATGCCTGCCACCGACACCGGAAGCTCGAGAGGGTAGACCGGGTAGTCCTTCGAGAGCTTCAGTGCGAAGTCTCTCTGGTATCCCGTGACCGTGAAGATGAGGTCAGGCCTCATCTCGGCAAGGAGTTCCCGACTGACCGTGTTGTAGCTTCCGACCTTCCTCTTGGTCCTCGCCTCTGTCGGGCGCGAGCAGAACGCCGACACCCCGACAACGGCGTCTCCGAGCCCGATCGCAAACAGCGTCTCGGTGGCCGCGGGGCTGAAGCTGATGATGCGCTTCGGCGACTCGGGGACCTCGACCTCGGCGCCGAGCACTTCGCTGTATAGTCTGACCAACCGGGTCCGTCGCGCGCGGTCGACTATGAATAGGCTTTGCCGGACGGGGACGGTTACCCAGTTCGCCTCAGGGCACGGTGGCCCCGAAACGCCGCCTCAGGTTTCTATCCCAGAGCCTGGCCGCCAAGAATCCCGCAGCCGCGCCGCTTATCACGCCGATCACGATGATGGTCGCGTAGAAGACGGCGTCGCTGGGCGAGTTCGCGGGCAGGAAGGGCAGCGTGAGGTAATAGGCGACCGGTCCAGTTATCGCGCTGCTTATGGTCAGTGAGACGGCGAGTCTCTTGGCAGAGACGCCACCGGCAGCTCTGACCTTCAGCGCGACCGAGAACGCGTCCACCAAGACCCCGTAGAGGAGAGCGAGAAGGAGCGGATAGAGGAAGTAGGCCCCCCCGAACTGAAGGTTGATGAGTATCCCTGCTATTGCCGCGGTGTAGGTCGCGCCCCCAGGCCCGATGAGTATGAAGCTCAGACCAAGCAGGGTCGCTTCGACTACCACGAGGAGGTCGCTGATAGGAGGCGGTAGAATCGCTCCCATGACCAGGGAGATGATTACCCCGAACAGGGCTGCGGTCGCCAGCTTCCTTGTGTCTGCCACTGAGTTGGCCCGCCGGGCCAACGTATTTAACGTTAGTTAGGGCGCACGTCACTTGCCCTTGGTCTTCCGGCTGAAGGTGGCCAGAAGGGCGTAGAGCACGATTCCCAGGATGACGAAAGCGATCCCGGAGACCGTGTCTCCGGTGTTCTTCACTGCCTGCCCGACCAGGAGCGAGAACAGGCCTACGATCACGATGAGCACTGAGGCCAAGCGTGAGATTGGGCTTACGCTCACCGACACGGCTATCGACTTCTCTTGGACTCTTCTCTCAGCATCTTGAAGAGCCTAAACTTGTCTCCTTCGCCAGGCGACAACGTGTAGCCACAGGTGCCACACTTGACACCGTCGGTCGACTCCTTGAGGTTCATCCGCCCGCACTTGGGACACTTCATCACGTCGCCGACCGGCTCCTTCCGCATCAAGACCTGGAAGTTTCTGCGAAGACCGGTTTTAAGGATGCCCTGTCGCGAACCTACTCATGGAGCGGGCTCTACTGACTGCCAAACCCTCACTACCTCCTCCTTCTCGAAGGGCGACGAGGCGCACGACATCCTGCGGTAAGTCTGGATTGGGATGGAGACGTCTCCAAGGTACAGGTCTCCGACATAAGGCCGGCTGTCCGGATTCAGGAACCCCGTCTTTGGGAAGCCGAGGGCCACAGTCGCAGCCGCCCTGATGCAGGGCGTCCTGGGTTCCCCCGATGTCGGGTCCAGCCCTGAAGGGATGTCTACCGCGAGGAGCTTGGTCCCAGCCGCATTCGCACTGGTGATCACTTCGCTGACTGGGCTCCGCGGGTCCCCCATCGAGTTGTATCCCAACAGCGCATCAACGAGCAGATCCAGACCCCCCAATGGGGACAGTGGGCCGCGGGGAACGACTCCCGCGGAAGACAGGCTCAGAAGCTGCTTGGCCGGAACCGAGCCGAGCCCCTTGGCGTCGCTCAGTACGACGGCGATGTCGGCACCCCAGTCGCGCAGCCGTCTCGCGGCGACAAGCCCGTCGCCACCATTGTTCCCCTTTCCCGCGAGAATCCCAATCTTCTTCCCAGACACTACACCACCCAGCATGACCCTCGCAACCTGGGCCACCGCTGTGCCAGCGTCCTCCATCATGGAGAGCACGTCGATACCACAACCTTCGATGGCCTCCTTGTCCGCTTCGCCCATCTCCCGGGCGGTGAGGTACGCAAGACCATCGTGGAAGATCACAGGGACGGGAAGACGAGAATCATATTTCAGCCTACGCTGGTCCAACCGCCGGCGGTCGCAACTCGCGTCAACAAATTTTGTTCAAACTGGCATTCCATTTAGAGCCCGAGAGATATAGAAAACGGCGCACATCGACCACCCGATGGGCTTCGCAGACAAGTGGGAGAGCAAGGAGCAGGGACCGGGGCTGCTGGACAGGCTGCGCGACACTGTCCGCACGCCGACCCCGCTGAAGTCCCAGATTGAGACAGCCAACAGGCAGGTGAGGCTTCTTATCTCCCAGCTTGACGGCACGGTCAACAAGATCAAGCAGCGTGACGCGACAATCTTCCGGGCCGTCGTGACTGCTCTCGCGAAGCATGACACCCAACATGCCGCCGTTTACGCCAACGAGCTCACCGAGGTCAGGAAGATGGGAAAGATGGTGACCCAGGCGCAACTCGCCTTGGAGCAGATCTCGCTCAGGCTGGGGACGATCACTGACCTTGGCGACATCGCCACCACTCTGGCCCCTGCGGTCTCGATCATAAGGGGAATGAAGGACAGCCTGAGGACAGCCCTCCCCGAGGCTGACAGGGAGATGGGTGAGATTTCGGGCCTGCTCAGCAGCGTGCTCATTGACGCCGGGACCACCGGAGGTCTCTCGTTGAACTTCGACGCGGCGAACGAAGACGCTCAGAAAGTGATGGAGGAGGCAGCCGCCGTAGCCGAGCAGAGGATGAAGGAGAGCTTCCCGGAGATACCGATGAGCGTCCTCGGTGACCGCGAAAGGGAAGGGCTGAGCGCCTAAGCCTCTGCGGCGGGCTACAGGCTTACCGCCGCTTTG
>JASHVX010000111.1 GCA_030044375.1 Nitrososphaerales archaeon
ACTGGGAAGGTCGAGAACATGAAGACGTCCGTGATGAACTCCCACAGACCAAAGCCGCTCGGGCTGAGGGACCTCGTGATCATGACGAGGAAGAGGAAGCCAGTGAAGACGCTGATCATTCTAGAGATGAAAACGATGAGGCCGGTCTTCCTCGGCCTCAGGTTCTTGCTCAACCGGATTTCACGCGCCGGGCAGGCTAGATAAACTCGGCAAGGCTCTTGTGCTCATCGCTCCTGGTCGTCGCAAGTATGACTCGTCAGGGCAGGTCCATCCACGGGCGGGTCACAGGGGGCAGACTATCGGCGGGCCGCAAAGTACCTGCGGAGCACCTTTCCCATCAGGTTCTCGGGCCCAAAGAGGGCGTCGATGCCTGACCCGTCTATCCAGCGGTATTCATCGTGCTCCTGGCTCAGGACGACCTTTCGGTCATCGCCATTCGGCTTCAGGAGAAATATCGCCAACACCTTGCGCTTCCCGTCCTTTCGCGACACAAAACTCGTCGTCCCCAGCCTCGAGACTATCGAAACGGGGATGCCCGTCTCCTCGAAGACCTCTCTCTTTACCGCGTCATCCGCCGACTCGCCTGGTTCGAGGCCGCCTCCGGGAAGGTCATAGCCACCTGGTAGGAACTCGTCAGCAAGACTTCTGCGAAGCACGAGGACCTTCCTGCCTTGTGAGATGACACCGACCGCTCCGGCGGCTCCTACCATCACAGCATCAGCTCCATCACCAGCATCCGAGTGAATCTGTCGCCTATCTTGAGCTCCTTCTCCATCCTGCCAGCTACACGAAAGCCGGCCTTCCTGTAGAGTTTGACTGCGGCACGCTGCTCGGGATTCACATACAGCCTGACTTTGACCATGCCCTTCCTGCTTCTGACTAAGGCGAGCCCTTCACGAAGCAGTTGTGTGCCGACCCCTTTGCCCCGGTGTTCGGGGCGCACGTAGAACCCGAATATCTCGGCCGTGTGCCGAGTCTTGATGCGGTCGTTGAACGACAGAGTCATCACCCCAACAGGTCTCTCTCCTTCAGTCGCAAAGAGTGCCCCCTCCGTCCTTTCTCTCCAGGCCGACTCCTCGAGCTCTGCCTCTTCCTCATCTGAACTGCCGAAGGCCTGCGGTTCGGTCTTCAGTGACTCAAGCCGCAAGTCCCTGTAGTCTCGCCACCGCTCGGCGGGTAGCCGACGGACCCTGATCATCAGATTCTCTTCCCCACGCCGGTCGGTTCACCGACTCGGTCAAGGACCTTCAACGCGGTGAGGGTGACCATCTTGCTCGGCGCTCCGGGCTCTTCGAGGGCGAACGTCTTGGTGGCCCGTTTCGGGTTCTCCATGTTCCACTTGGCCTGGGGGCTCTCGGGATCGGGGTTCACCGCATCGAGGTTCCATCTGCCGTCCTTCTTCCGCTTCTTCTTCAGCAGCGAGAGGGCGAAGCCCATCCTTCTGTCGTCGGAATACCCCAGGGCGGTCAGGAAGTCCAGCCCTACCAGCAAGTCGTAGTAGTAGTGCACGGGGTAGTGGAAACGATACCAGGGCTCGTAACGGCCTCCCTGTTTGTGGAGCTCCCGCTCCAGGAAGAACTCCGCGCCTTTCTCACAGGCGAGCTTCATGCCCCGGGTCCATTTCTGGCGGGGATAGACGGCGAACGCGCTCAGCGGCTCCCAAGAGTCGAGATTCCTTCCTCTCCGGCCGTCGCCGTAGTTCCAGCAGGACCACCCTCCAAGTTCGGCCTGGCTCTTCACCATCCACTCGAACGCTTTCGCGACCCTTGGATGCTCTGCATATCCGAACATTACCAGGGCCCTCGCCATGTTGCCTGTGATGCAGAGATGCCCGTACTTGGAGGAGTCCTTCGCCGCCGCGAAGCCGCCGTCCTCCGCCGCGCAGCGCTTCATCCACGCCTCGCAGACCCGTCCGACTCCGGGAACCTCCTTTGTCACTCCCAAGTCTGACAGGACGAGCAGCATCCAATTGGTGGCGACGTACTTTGGGCGGTACAGGCTCTCCTCACCGACCCAGTATCCGTTCGGGGTCCGTCTGTCCAGGATGTCCTTCGCCCAGCCGGTCGTCGTGATGGCCTCCCGGGCAGCCTTAACCTCAGGGTCGCTCTGAGGCCTTCCCATCAGTTCGGTCAGAGTCCGATACCTCATCGAGGGCTGCTGTTCTTCGAGAAGCCAGCCTATTGGAGAAGGCTTCAACCCGATGAGGGATGATACCAGGGCTATGTCTCTTTCGTCCTCAGAGCGGCGCCAACGTTCGCTACATAGGATTCTGACCGCACGTCCTAACCACGCGACCTGAGTATCTGCTCTCTGATGACCTCGGGAACGTACATCACCGGCAGACCGTCAGCCCTGACCTGTTTGCAGGAGTCCTCGTCGTTCGTTATCAGGGTGATGTCCTCTCCGCGCGCCTTCCTGGAGGCAAGGAACTTGCGGATCTCCCAGTCTTGTATCTTCCTCTTCTTCTGCTTCGACCCGTCTATCCATTCGAAGACCGTCCTGCATACTATCCCGCCGCCATTCAGATATTCGGGCAGCTTCTCGAGCATCTCGTCTGCCATGTACTCCATGGCATCAGGCTCGGACGAGTCTCATAATGACTCGTTCGGTCGACTCCGTTCTGCGACGCTCGTTGGGTCTGTCCGCTCATCGAACAGTGAAGTGGAGGCGCCTGTTGCTCCTGCCCTTGTTTTCTATCTTCAGGCCGACGACCTCGCCTATCTCTTTCGTGTTCTTCACGTGCACGCCACCGTCAGCCTGCGTATCCACGTCGCCTATCTGCACTATTCTCAGCATCTCCACAGAGGGTGGCATGGCCTTGGCCAGCTTCACCATCCCCGGCATCGCCAGCGCCTCCTCCCTGGCCATGAAGAAGGTCTTCACCTCCAAGCCGCGGCGCACGGCCTCGTTGACCATCTCGATGTAGCGCGTCACCTTCTCCCTGTCGAACTGCTCCAGGTCTAGGTCGACGCGGGACTCATCGGGACTGATCTGGTTGCCCGTTATCAGGGCGCCGGTCTCTGCGTTGACGACCGCGCTCAGTATGTGCGCCGCGGTGTGCATCCTCATTATCCTGTATCTCCTCTCCCAGTCAAGCACGCAGTGGACGGACTCTCCCGTCCTGACGATATCCGGGAACTTGACCAGGTGGACGACCTCCTCCCCTTCCTTGAGGGCCTCGACCAGGTCCACGCCGCCCAGCTTTCCCAGATCAGAGACGAGCCCTCCTCCCCGAGGGTTGAAGGCGGTCTGGTCGAGGACTACCTTCGGGCCGTCTACGGAGAGGACCTTGGCGTCGAACTCCTTCATGTACATGTCCTCCCAGAAGAGGCGCCTGGTCATCCTCCCAGGCCGTTGGGACGACGCCCTATAACATTGACATCCTTCAGTAGCTCGTTATCTTGGTCTGGCTCAGTTCGCGCGAGATGAGCACGCTCTCCCCGACCCATTTGGCCCTCGGGATGACGAACTTGGAAAGCGCAGAACCGAGCGCCGCCCCAAAGGTCTCATGCCTCTCGAAGGGCTCGGCCATCATCTTCCTTATGCTCTCGCGGATGTTCCAGACCCCGAGCGGCATGATGAAGCCGGGATATGTCTCCCTGAGGACTATTGCGGCTGCCTGCCGCCCCTCTCTCTGCAGGGCCTCCGTTACGGCGAGCCTGGTGGAGTAATAACAGCCTCCAACCCTCGCGTACTTCGTCCGGCCGAAGTACTCCTCAAAGTCCCCAATCATGTACGGAGAGCTGGAGAACTGGTTCCAAGTCGTGTTCGGGAACCACGCCTCTATCCACTCGAACCTCCAGGGCTCCGGGAGCAGAATCGCGACGTACTGGTTGTCGTAGGCCCTGAACCCATAGACGCGGAACTCGTCGATTGTCGGGTTGTGCTTCACCCTCTCGAGAAGGCCGAGACTGATCGTGCTGTCTACGGCCGTGATGCTCCATCGGGTCGGGACGATCTTCCTCCTCGCGCCGTTCCCGAACATCCCGAGGCTGAAGGCCTTCTGAATCCTCGTGACGAGCACTCCGCCGGAGTAGAGGTCCTCGATGGCCTCGCTCGCCTTCATGTCGCGGTCGTAGTGCGCCCGCTCGATTCTCCTGTCGGCAGAGGCCGTGCCGAGCTTGAAGCGGTCAAGTGGCGCGGAAGGGCCGTAAGGCTGCGTGTCTTCGCTCAACGTCAGGATCTTCCTCGGAGGCTTCGTCAGCTTGAGCTCAGCGTCCACCGGCCTCGCCGACATCGCCAGCTCCTGTAGGGAGGACAGAAGCCTGCCTGGGTTCGCCGCTTCGTCCACGCTCGCCCTGGAGTTCCCCCTGACGAGCGAGAAGCGGTAGTCGACTATCTGGTCCAGAGGCCTGCCGAGCCAGTCCTCGGGCGTGTCGAGGATGGCGGTGTCGCCGAACCGAGCGGGCACCATCGGGCCGATCGAGACCTTCGGATACCCATGCCTTCCCACGAACACTCCAGGCGGCGACGAGCCGTCGATCTCGTCCTTCGTCATCGGGACGACCTGTCTTGCCATCGACTGTGCTTTCACTATGATTGGGCAGACGGGCTTGCCGCAGAGCAACTTCGCCCCCCTGCACTCGAGGCACATCCATGCCGGCGGAGACTCGACGACCTCGATCGACTTGGCCACGCTTTCCTCCAAGCCGACCACGCTGGGCGGTATGACGCTAGAGAGCCAGGCGATCTTCCTTGCCACACGCTTTCGCGGGTGTGCTTCACACTTAAGCTACGTGGGGAGGGAGCGCGCTGAAACTGACTCAACTC
>JASHVX010000112.1 GCA_030044375.1 Nitrososphaerales archaeon
GGCGTCGAAGTCGAGATATTCGATGTCTCTGCCCTGCCTCTCTACAACCAGGACCTCGATCATGAACTGCCGGCGTCTGTCGTAGAGTTCAAGCGGGCGATTAGGAGGGCGGACTCGGTGCTCTTCGCCACGCCCGAACACAACTGGACGATGACGGCCCTGCTGAAGAACGCGATCGAATGGGGGAACAGGCCGGCTGAGGACAACTCGTGGGACGGCAAGCCGGCGGCCATGATGAGCGCGTCCACGTCAGCGCGCGGAGGAGCCAGGGCCCAGATGGACCTGAGGAAGGTGATGGTGGACATCAACATGTATCCGATGAACAGGCCCCAGCTGCTCGTGTCGATGGCGGAAGAGAAGTTCGACGCCTCATCGAGGCTCATCGACGAAAAGGTCAGGAGCAGGGTCAGGGAGTTGGTGCTGGCGCTCGTTTCGTGGACTGAGAAGATGGGTCCGGCGTCCGGAGACTGAGGCTCTGGCATGCTGAGCCCGGAAGACGCGGAGACCTGGAAGAGGGCTCTGCTCGGGTTCAGGGAGAAGAAGGACGTCTTCTTCAGGACGGACCCCGACTCACCCTTCGCCCACGACCAGGAGTTCTTCGGCCTGAAGTACTTCGAGCCCGACCCGGCCTTCAGGTTCGAGACACAGCTTCACAGGAACCCTGCTCCACCTGGAGTGGTCATGGCGACGAGCAAGGGGACGCGACAGCTGTTCAACGACGTAGGGCACTTCGAGGTCCCTCTCGAGGGGAGGCCCATAAGGCTCGGCGCCTTCCAGTCCGCCGAGAGGGAGGACCCTAGCATCTTCATCCCGTTCAGGGACGCGACCTCTGGAAAGGAGAGCTATGGGGCGGCGCGCTATCTCGACCTTGAGGTGGAGCACGACGACAGGTACGCCCTTGACTTCAACTACGCCTACAACCCTTACTGTGCGTACAGCGAGGCGTACTCCTGCCCGCTGCCGCCGAGGGAGAATTGGCTGGGCGTCGCCGTCAGGGCAGGCGAGAAGAGATACCACGACTGACACTCGTCTCTGAGGCCCTGTCAGAGCTGTGAACCAGCGCGCCCACCAAGACTGACAGGAATAGGGTCACCAGCAGCACCGGCGCGAAGACGATCGGTTTCTCCCTGGTGTACTCCACAGCGAAGGCCACGGCCGCGAGCGTGGCCGCAAGATCGACGAGAAGCACGGCGCGGGTGCCGCCTGACAAGCAGCTCTCTACGCATCCTTCGGGCTAAGGATTCGATGCGAAGGGGTTGGACTTCCGTCTCTCACTTCTCAGGCCGTGCCAGACCCCGACCAACGTCACTATGATTGCGAGCAGCGCCGCTATCGTCGGGTTGATGTAGAAGGCAAGCGCGTCGTAGAGGAGGAAGCCTCCTGCGACTGCGGTGACCACGGTCAGGATCTTGTTGTAGACCACGACCCCGATGATGAAGAAGACGAATCCGACGACGAAGGCGGCCGTAGAGTTGGACACCAGGTCGATGGTCAGCAGGTATGCCGCATACCCTACGATGAGGCCGATTCCCACGGAGACGAGCAGAAGCCCGATCAGGCCGCCCGCTACGAAGCCGATGAGGATTCCCAGGAAGCGGCCCAGCACGCCTATGCTCGTGAGATACTGGGCTCCCAGCATCCCCCCGATGGAGGCGCCGATGAGACCCACGATCAGGAAGGCGAGGACCTTCACTATCTTTCTGCCATAGAAGATCAGGAGGAGGGAGACGATGAGGAGTATCAGGAAGAGAGGCCATGAAGGGAGGCCGTTCAGGAGTTTGGAGAACTGGCTAGGCAGCGAGACCAGCGAACCGGAACCCGAGGACCAGGCCATGTCAGTGCAGGTCGGGAGGTGCCTGAACTTAACTCATCGCTTTTGAACGCCCTGTGTCTGCAAGCATGGCACCAGCATGTCTGTGCCTCTCGCGGGCGAGGCGCCGACCGCCGAGCCGTCGCTAGACGTAGATCGGCAGAAGGACGCTCAGTATGAGACCTATGACATACAGCGCGCCGAACCTCCTGTTGTGGTTGAAGACGTAGCCAAGATACCAGATGGGCCACATGATCGCGCCGGGGGGCGCCTCCTTCGGCCTTGGCTTCGAGAGCGTACGGAACAGCTCTCGCGCTCGGGGCAGGGCGAGCAGCGAGATCAGGGACCAGACAGGCAGGAACCTGAGCGCCACCAGTCCCACGACCGTGGCGTATGCGATGACGATCAGGGCCTCCAGGGCCGCCTTCGTGGCCTGCTCGCCGAGGAGCACGGGCACCGTCTTCACCCCGAGCTTGGTGTCGTACTCGATCTTGTCGATGTGTTTGCCGAAGAGCACCGTGGTCACGCTCACGGCGTATGGGACTGAAGCGATGAGCACCCAAGCGGGGAGCGTCCCCGCCAGGACGTAGAAGGTCCCGCCTACCATGAGCGGCCCCCAGACGACGAACACGGTCGGCTCGCCGAGCCCTATGCGCTTGAGCGGATGGGGCCCGCCTGCGTAGAGCAGCAGGAAGAGCGCGCCAAGGCCGGCGAAGACGAGGACCGCCGGACCTCTCAGTTCGACGAAGTATGCCGTTACGAGTCCCATGACGGCGAGCTGGGCGGCCCCTAGGGAGAAGAGACCTTGAGACGTCATCATGCCCGAGAGAGACGGGTGAGGCATGTAGGCCGGCCTGAAGTAGTCCTTGCTCGTGTCGATGCCGTGTTTAGCGTCCCAGTAGTCGTTGAAGAGGTTGCTGGCCGCGTGCGCAGACACGAGGCCTATCACTACGAGAGCGAAGGGGAGGAGGAAGGAGAAGCTGAAGCCGGCGTACAGGACGTAGAGCAGGGCGCCGATTATCGCGGAGTTGACCGTCATTACGAAGACGACGGAGCGCGTGGCGATCAGCCATCTGCTGAACGCGTCCAGGTCCTGGACCGGCTCCGAGTGCGTGTCGTAGGTGCCGTTGAGGATCTTGTACCAGGTCCGCAGCCTCGACAACTGTAGCCTCATAGCCGCTTGTGTCGGCTAGCTAATTAAGCGGACGCCATCCGATTCAGTCGCGGTCCGCCCCGCTGCCGGTCGTCCTTTGGTGCCACCTTCATAAGCCGCGGGGCCGGATGTGCGGTCGTCCTCCTTGTCGCTCTCACCGTCGTGCGGGTCCTGCGGCTGCGTGGAGACCTCCTGCGAGGGCTGTTCCGCGCCTGGCTCGTGCTCGAACTGCGTCGCCTGCTGCTGCCCTCCGAGCCATGTAGCCTGGAGGGCGGGAAGAATCAACCGGGCCATATCGATCGAGTACTTCGGTTCGCTGTGGATGGTGTTGGAGGTCGCGGGTTCGATAGGCGTCGGAGTCCTGTCGGGGAGCCTCGCCCTTCTGGCCTTCGGTGGCGACAGCGTGGTCGAACTGCTTTCGGC
>JASHVX010000113.1 GCA_030044375.1 Nitrososphaerales archaeon
GGGATGTACCAGGTCAACCTCGAGTCGCTGAAGGACGCCAAGACGTCCTTGAAGGTGCTCCACCCATTGCCGAGGGTGGACGAGCTGGCATCGGAGCTCGACGCGACCAACTACGCGGACTACTTCGTGCAGGCGGCCGCGGGCCTGCCGCTGAGGATGGCGCTCATGAACCTGATACTCGGAGGCGCCGCCTGACATGGCCGAGAAGTCGGTCGGGGAGAACATGCTCGTGAGGAAGATCGAAGAGGGTACTGTCATCGACCACATCCCGGACTGGAAGGCTGAGACCGTGGAGAAGGTGCTCAGGCTCGACAGGCTCGCGAGGATGCAAGCCGACACCTCGGTCGCCATACTCCAGAACGTCAAGAGCGGCAGCCTCGGGAGGAAGGACATCGTCAAGATAGACAGATGGCTCGTCGACGAGAAGGACGCGGACATCCTTTGCCTGATCTTCCCCAAGATAACCATCAACTACGTGAACGACTGGAAGGCGGCCAAGTACAAGCCGAAGGTCCCGGACGTCATCGAAGGCAGGATAAGGTGCCCGGAGCTTCTCTGCATCACGAATGCCGAGAGGGAGCCGGTCGTGCCTCGGTTCCTCACGCTCAAGCGCGACAGGATGCTCCAGTGCTACTACTGCGACTCGCTGCTGGAGTTCGACGCCGTCCCTGACCATGTAAGGTCATAGCTCTCATGCGGCACGACTTGGTGGTCGCGGGCAAGGTCGTGACCCGCTCCGGGCTGAGCGAAGCTGAGATAGGTATCAGCGAAGGCAGGATCGCAGAGGTAAGGAAGCAGGGCCTGGCCGGAGAGAGGACCATCAGGGCCGGCAGAGCGGTCATATTTCCTGGGTTCATCGACATTCATGTGCACATGCGCGAACCGGGCTGGGAGCGCAAGGAAGACTTTCGGACGGGGAGCGAAGCCGCCCTCCACGGCGGGGTCACCGCAGTCGCAGACATGCCAAACAACCCCAGGCCTATCATCGACTCGGCCGCGGCGAAGGAGAAGTCGGCAATGGCCAAACGCAAGTCGCTCGTTGACGTCAAGATATACGGAGGGGTCGTCGCGGAGAACCTCCGCCGCATCGGCGCCATGTCCCCTCTGGTCGTAGGGTACAAGGCCTATCTTGCCAAGAGCACCGGCGGGCTGGTGCTGCCGGACGGGATGCTCGCCGAGGCGCTCAGGCTCGCAGCCGAGGCCGCCAGGCCGTTGAGCATGCACTGCGAGGACCAGGCCGTAATAGACGCTAGCTCCGGCGGCCGGAGCGGCTCCGACGAGCGACCGCCGTCGGCAGAGGTCGCATCGGTGAATAAGGCCGTCAGCGCGCTGAGGAAGGTTCCTCAAGCGACAGGAAACGTCTGCCACGCATCCACCGGCGAGACGGTGGCGCTCGTGCAGTCGGCGAGGGCCGGGGGCCTCCATCTCGAGTGCGAGGCGGCGCTCCATCACCTCTACTTCAACAGGAGTGCGGCCCAGAAGAACCGCCTGCTCAAGACCAACCCTCCCCTGAGGGCCGAGTCTGACAGGATGGCGCTGCTCGAGGGCCTCAAGGAGGGAAAGGTGTCGTTCCTCGTGACCGACCACGCGCCGCACCTGCTCGAGGAGAAGGAGACCGAGGGAGCGAGCGGAGTCCCTGGCCTCGACGACTACGCCCACGTGGTCACCTGGCTCATCGCGAAGGGAGGCGTGGCGCCTGAGTCCATAGCGAAGACCGCTGCAGAGAACCCCGCCAGGTTCCTCGGGCTCCAAGACAGGGGCGAGGTCGCGGTCGGGAAGGTGGCTGACCTCTCTATCCTCGACCTCAAGGCTCCGGAGACGGTCAGGGCGGACGAGCTGCGGACCAAGTGCGGTTGGTCGCCGTACGAGGGAAGAGAGTTCCCGGGGAGGGCGCGGTGGACCATCGTGGGCGGGCGCGAGCTCCTGTCAGACGGCGAGCTCGCGGCCTAGCGCGTCGGACCTGGCAGAGCTTCAGGGCTTCTGCATCGACTGAGGCTGGGCGGCCGCGGCGGTGCTGCGCGTCTTTCCTGCGTATGTGAAGACGACGATGAGGATGACCACCGCCACTAGGACGAGGCCTATCGTGTATCCCGCGGGGATGTACGGGAAGAGCGAAAGCAGCGCGAGGACCACTCCCCAGCCCGTGTAGTATCCCCGGTCCTTCACCTCGACGAAGAGCAACCCGCAGGCGACCGTCCAGAGGCCCTCCAAGAGGAGGAACAGGCCCACGGCGTCGAGCCCCTTCAGGACGCCGAACGAGTAGACCGCCGCCGTCAGCAGCAAGGCGATCACGGTGCCGACCCCCCACCCGATCCTGCTTCGCATGCGCGTGCCGCCGCGCTCACTCACTAATAATTCCTCCCGAGCCTGCTAGGCGGCCGAGGCAGGTTGGGCGTACGGCCCGCGATGCCTCTCGTAGGCGTCAGCTGCCGTCAGAAGGGTGGGCTCGTCGAACGGCCTTGCGACCAGCTGGGCGCCGACCGGGAGCCCCTTGGAGAAGCCGGCTGGGACCGTGACCGCGGGGAAGCCCACCACGTTGAACGGCAGCGTCAGGCGGTTCAGCGCCGAGTAGACTTCGGTCCTCTTCCCTTCGATCTCCACGGTGTCCTGGCCGATTTCAGGGGCAGGTATAGAGGTGGTCGGGACGGCCATTACGTCCACGTCCTTCATCGAGGCGGCGAACCTCTCCATCAGCAGGGGGCGGGAGTTCTGCGCGTTGACGTACTCCACAGCTGAAACGTCCTTTCCGAGCTCGAGGCTCTTCCTCACGTCTTCCCCGTACAGGCGGGCTGAGCTCGTCAGCCATCTCAGATGGAAGGCGGTCGCCTCGGCCCGCCTTATCGGGAGCCATGCGGCGTATGCCTCCCTCGCGCCGTCGAACTCCACCTCCTTCCGGCTCCAGCCCATGGCGTCCAGCTCGCCGAGGAAGTGCTCGAAGACCTTGGCCACGCCTGGGTCGAGAAGGTCGTGGAAGTAGTCCTTGGGGACGCCCACCCGGAGCGGTCCTGTCTGGCTCTTCATGCCCGAGAGGTAGTCGGGGACGTCCACGCCCGACGTGGTCACGTCCTCCGCTTCATGGCCGGCGAGCACTTGGAGGAGCGCTGCTGCGTCCCACGCGCAGGAGGTCAGCGTCCCTACGGTGTCGAAGGACGACGCGAGGGGGATGACGCCGAGCCTGCTGACGCGCCCATAGGTCGGCTTGAGGCCGACAGCTCCGCACAGCGAAGCCGGAATCCTGACTGACCCTGCCGTGTCGGTCCCGAGCGCGGCGGTCGCCATCCCCAGGACCACGGCTGCGGCGGACCCTCCGCTCGACCCGCCCGCCACCCTTGCCTCGTCCCAGGGGTTTCTGACAGCCCCGTAGTGCGGGTTGACGCTTGTCACGCCGGCGGCGAACTCGTGGAGGTTGGTCGTCCCGATGATGACGGCTCCGGCCTCCTTCAGCCTCCTCACCGCGCTCGAGTCGTAAGGGGCGACGTTGTTGGCGAGTATCTTCGAGCCTGCGGTGCACTTCACTCCTTTGATGTATAGCAGGTCCTTGACGGCCACCGGCACCCCGTCGAGGGGGCCGATCGGTCTCCCTTCTTTGAACCGCGCCTCCGACTCCGCCGCCTGCGACAGGGAGTCTCGAAGCACGGTGATGAAGCAGTCGAACTTTGGGTTGAGGCGCTCTATGCGCTTCAGGAGTCTCTCTGTGACCGACAGCGGGGAGTCAGACCCTCGGCGGAAGCCTTCGGAGAGGCTTCTGATGGAGCTCACGCGCGGACGCCCGCGCCCGGCCGCCCTTATGAGTCTGAGCCGTGGCTATTGCCACCTGTGATAGGCGGGGTGAGTTTCCTTCACGGCCACGAAGGTCCCCGACATGGTGGCGGTCTTCTTCTCGTCTGCCACCACCTCGCCCTCCACGATGACCTTGTCCCCTTCGACATTGTCGGGCCAGGCCCTGATACGCCAAGGCCTGTCCACAGGTGTAGGTCTGAGGAACTTCACAGTGTACTCGGCTGTGACCGTGCCGGGCGGCGAGGCGAGGCCTCTGGACATCATCAAGGTGTACGCGGCGGTCCAGTTCCCGTGGCAGTCCAGGAGCACAGACACGATTCCTCCGCTGGCGAAGTTGGCGAACGCGATGTGATTTGGTCCGGGCGCCCACTCGGCCACGAGCGAGTCCCCCTCTGGGAAGCTCCTGATGTGGAGGCCCTCCGGATTCTTCGGCCCGCATCCGAAACAGGCGCTGTTCGGAGCGTATCTTTCCTGGAGGCTTCGCGAGCCGGCCATGTCTTGTCTGCTGTCAGGTATCTGGATTGCCGCATGATAACGGTTGTGCGCGTTGCTGCGCGTGCGTGCAGTCAGAGTTCCTTGGACTCGGCCAAAGCTGCTGGGTGCGGAGTCACGGCATACGAGGTGGTTCCGCTGTCAGCTGCCTCATCGCTGAGTCGCGGTTCCTCAAGGACCAGAACACCCACGAGAAGGCAACCGCGGCCCCAAACAAGGTCAAGGGGGTGAAGGGACCAGCCACGGGAGGGTTGAGGCACGTTCCTGTCGGTGGAGGACACGTGGGATTGGCGACCAGATACAACTCATCCACAACGTAAAGGACACCAACGAACGCGAAGAAGCTGATCTCCCAGATGCTTAGGAGGAATTTCGGATAGTCTCCTGTCACGATCATAAGCATGACGAGTGTCGGGAAGTCGTAGAATAGGAAGAAGGGCCCAAAGGATATGGACCAGAGGTTGAACACGAAGACTGCGACCGTAGCGCAAACGAGTGCCCACCGCGCACGGGTCGCACCCTTGCTTAGCACCAAGTGGGGGGCGACCTCCCTCTGGCTCATCGCCCTCCTCGCCAGAGAACTGCAATTGTCAAGCAGAACGACAGCCGTCTGCACAGATGCCGGTACGGGACGTGGGGTCCCTTCAGGGGTCCCGCCAGTGGCTCAGCCTGATGGCGATCAGGAAGAGGACGCAGCACGAGGCGACGACTACGACCCAGTCGGCGAGCAGGTTCGAGCTCGAGAGCGAAAGGACGCCTATCGCGTTCTGGGCTATCTCCGCCGCGTAAGTGGCGGGCGAGAGGTAGGCGACGTACCTGATCGGGAGCGGTATGTATGTGATCGGGTAGTATATCGGGGCTATCGTGGCAAGTATCACTGTAAGGATGCTCACGAACGCCCTGTTCTGCTGTATGTCGGTGCTGAAAGTAGACAGCATGAAGCCGAGAGCGACTGAGAACGCGAACATCAGCGAGAACACCGCGAAGATGACAACGACCCCCACGAGGCTCGCCCGGATGAACAAGATGGAGAGCGCGAGGAGAACAGAGAGCGCAGGGATGGAGTTCGTGAGCGCGGCGATGGCCATCCCGAAGGCGTAGGCGAGTGCGCTCGTCGGCGAACTGACAAGCATGTCCTGCAGCTTGAAGTCGTTCTTCATGTGGGAGAGGTCGATCTGAAGGCTGATGCCGCTCGATATCATGCTCGTTATCAACGCCCCCTCTATCGATATGCTGAGGAGCTGCCCGTGGCTCACCAGCAGTATCAGGACGAGTATGGAGAAGGGCGCTATGACGTTGCTGACCAGGGTTATCGGATAGTTCCTCATCTGGTACAGCGCGTCTATGAGCACAGACGCGTAGACCTGACTAAGCTTACTAGTCTTCACGCGGGCCGCCCCCCGCGGCAGGCTCGTGCCTGGTGTCTTCCTCGATGGGCTTCCTCACCAGATAGTAGAAGATGTCATCCAACGAGATGGGATAGGTCGAGAACCTCCTCCTCTCCTTCACGAGCTGCTCTGTGAGCCTGTCTGCTTCGTCCTCGGTGGTGAATATCTGCGTCGACCCGTCTTCGTTCCTGACCACTTCCCCCGTCCTGGCCTCGACGGGAGCGCCGCCCTTTAGGATCCGCACGCTCACCGGGTACTTCACTACTGACCT
>JASHVX010000012.1 GCA_030044375.1 Nitrososphaerales archaeon
CCTATCGTGAACGCTAGCTCGCAGGTGTCGCCTGAGAAGGAGGACGAAGACCCCCGAATCGCGATGTGCGGCCTCCGGAAGCCTCCTTCCGCGCTTACCTCCTGCATCTCCTTCACGTAGAACTCCTTCGCGGAGATCTCTTCCCCTGCCATGACCTCCTTCAGGCAGGAGTCCAGCCTCGAGCCGTAGTCTCTGAAGGCGTAGCCTGCGAGCTGGACCATGGGAACAAGGCGGGAGGGCTGTACCGGCGGCACTGGGTCCCTTACGCCCCTCACGCGCGACGTTACGAGGCCGTCCTCCGAGACCTGGCTCCAGTTGTCCCCGGGCCGATACGAGGCGACGTCGTACTCCCTCTGGAGCGCCAGGCTGAGGGTCCGGTTGAACAGGTAGGACTGGTACGCCTGCACGTAGAGCCTCCTGAGCCTCACAGGCACGGCTCTGAGAGCCCCTATCCAGTCTTGGGGGTTCCTCTCCATGCGCTTGGCGACCATCCTCTCCACGTCGTAGCGTCGGGGGAGGAGCCTCCTGCCCTCGGCGTACTTCCCATCGGCCATCAGAGCCTTCGCCGCCGTCGTCGCCTCGTCGTCCTCTGTCCTGGGCTCCTGCAGCATCAATTTCACTGCGCCGCCGAAGTCACACTTTACCAGCGCCCTCCCCAGCTTGTGGGAACCTGGCCCCGAGGCGCCGAACCTCTGGAATCCAAAGAAGTTCGGGACTCGCCTCGCCTCAGCAGCGCGGTACGCCTCGGCGACCCTCGACTCGATCTCACTGCAGCAGCCTCGAAGCACTATCCTGAACCCGTTCCCCCTCACCATGCCGCGGGAGATCGGCTTCGGGACGAAGCCCACCAGCTCCGCTGTGAATCTCTCGCCCGAGACGCGGGGCGGCCGCTCCGACTTCAAGCTGGTCGGTGTGACGAACTGAGTGGCCACCGCCTTCCTGTCCTTCATCCCCGCGTAGCTGAGGCGGCTCCTGAGCATCCCGCCGAGCTGCCTCTCCATGTGGAGCGTGTCGATGGAGTGCTTCTCCACCCTGTAGAGAGGATAGTAGTCGGGCCTGTCCTCCTTGACAGGGTAAAGCCCTATGATTGTCTCCTCCACTATGAAGTCCTCAGCGGTCTGTCTCGCCATGGCGCTGCAAGGCGGCCCCTCAGTCGCGTAGGCCTCCATGCCGATCTCCCTCTCGGAATCGGGGACCGGCCTCAAAGCAGCTTGAGTTTCCCTGTGATTTTGTCGAGAGACTCGTCGGGTCCGGGGCCTATGCCCACGCAAGTGACCGTCCCGGGCTCGAGCTGTGTCAGCCCACGGTCTTCAATCAGGGCCGCGGGCAGCTTGGCCGCCTTCGCCTCCTTGAACAGCTCTCTGAGCGCCTCCTCGCTCCCCGTCTTGAGGACTATCTTCGCCTGGCCCTCGCCCTTCCATTCGTCGAACCACTCGGCCCGGCGGCCCATTGCCTCCTCCGCAGCCGAGAGAGACGCGTGCGCCACCTGGGCAGCCAGCTTGCCTTTGCCCATCTTGATGTCTGAGCGGACCACGATGGCCTGTTTCAAGACCTCTTGGATTGAACGGTTATTACAACTGCGAATAAGCCTTTGCAGAAGGCTTCACGAGCTTTGGGGCAGACATTCGACGCAGTCGTCGCGGGCGGCAGCGTCGCCGGCCTTGCTTTCGCGGCCGAGGCTTCAGCGCGGGGGCTCTCTGTCTTGGTCGCGGAAGAGCACGACCAGATAGGCGAGCCCGAGAAGTGCGACGGCCTGGTCAGCCTCCGCGGGTTCAGGCGGTACGGTCACGTCCCTAGGGGGGAGGTCGTCCAGAACACAATCAGTTCTGCTCTGATACACTCGCCGTTGGGGAAGAAGTTCGCGGTGGGGGCTGGGACCCTCGACGTAGTGGTGCTCAGACGCAGCGCGTACGACCTGCAGCTGGCCGACGAGGCGAGGAAGGCCGGGGCTGAGATTGTGACAGGCAAGAGGGCGGCCGCGGCATCTGAGGGCCCCGACGCCGTGTCGGTCGACGTGGGCGGCGAGACGGTGACGGCGAGGTACTTCGTCGACGCAACCGGGCCTTCCCCCAGGCTCAGGCGCGGGATCATCCCGGCCGCGAAGTACGAGGTGGAGGGGGAGTGGATAAGGGACAAGGTGGTAGAGGTCTATCTCGACGCAGAGCGCTTCCCAGGATTCTTCGCGTGGGTGATTCCCTTCGGCCACAAGGTCGCGAAGGTGGGCGCAGCCGGCTACGGCATCAATGCCGCAAGGGCCCTCGACGCGTTTCTTGCAGACAAGCCGCATAGGGTCATACGAAGGGTGTCGGCCCCCATCTATGTCGGCGGTCCCGCTGACCGCTTCGTCAAGGGCAGGCGCGTGCTGGTCGGTGAGTCGGCGGGCCAGGTGAAGCCGACAACAGCAGGCGGCATCATGACGTCGATGGCGGGCGCGGTGATGGCCGCCAGATGGATGAAGGAATCCGTCGTCCAAGGGAGCCCCGCGCTCCTCGCCAACTACCAACGAGACTGGGAGGCCAGGTTCTCGAGGGAGATGCGGACCATGCAGAGGATGAGGGGCATGTTCAGCAGGCTGTCGAACCCCGACCTGGACGCCATCGTCATGGCCGTCGCGACCCCCCGGATAGTCATGCGCCTCTCACAAACGGACTTCGACTTCCACGCATCGGCCCTCCTCGGCGTCCTGGGGCTGCAGGGGTTCCTGAGAGTGGCCAAGGTAGTCGCCTCCTCGGAGATCCGAGCCCTGGTCGGTGAGTCGCAAACGGCCGTAGCCCCTCAGCAATCTATATGAGCGAGCAAGACAGGGGTTCTTCCAGAATTGTCGCAGTCAACCGTCTCGCTCCCGTTGTGTGGGTCTTGCAACAGGCCGGTGAAGCCAGCGGAGCGGGCGACCAAGTTCATGTGCCCGAACTGCCATGAGACACTGATATGGCGCTGCGAGAAGTGCAGGAAGTTCTCCAGGCGCTACAGATGCGTCAACTGCGGCTTCGAAGGACCTTAGGCGACAAACTTGGGTTCGTACGTCATACGGCTGAAGCTTCTACCGCAGGACACTACCACTGAGCACCAGAAGATAGTGGATTCGGTCGCGGGCGCTCTCCC
>JASHVX010000114.1 GCA_030044375.1 Nitrososphaerales archaeon
GATCCCATCCCTTTGGGGTTCGTGGGTTCGAATCCCACCCCCCGCACCAAACCTCGCACGTGACGCGTTCCGGGCCCGTGGGGCTCCTGGAGACCCTCCGGCTGCTTATTAACCACCTGGGCTTGCTGAGTGACTCGTGTTCATCCCAGGCGTCATCTCGGTTGCGTTCTACAAGCGACGGCCGAGCAGGAAGCAAGTCGCTCTTGGCTTAGCTGCGACCGTCGTGCTTTCCGGATTGCTAGGCTACATCCAAGACGCAGGTACCTCGAGGGTCTGGTTGAACGTAGTGTTGGCGGCCATCGGAGGTGCCGTCATCTACTTCGCCATACTGGCCTACCTGATCTATCGGTATCAGCCAAGACATCGACAAGCAACCACGCCCAGTCCCGCGGGCCAAAGCTGAGAGTGTCCTGCGTCTCAGTCCTGAGGCTCGAATCCCAAGCTCTCAAACCTACCATAACTTCGCGAGGCCGCACGAGGCCTTGGATGGAGACACGCACGCCGACCGAGCGGGAATCAAGGTCGAGGGTGAGAACAAATGGCTAACGCTTATCCAGAACGCAACGCACAGCATACATACCAAGGAAGGGAGGCAAAACGCGGATTAGGTTTCAGTGGGACTGGCACGCCACATCTGTATGGGTCGATGGTGTGTGCACATCGCCTTCCAAGGTCACGAGAGATGCGGCTCTCGTGAAGGCGATTGAGGAGTGGACGGAGAGGATGTATGCACCCGCCGAAATACTTGACCTCTATTCGCATGTTCCAGACCGGTTCGATGAGGCGAAGGCGCGACAGGCAATAACCGAGATACGCGATACTCTCAATCCGGAGGGAAGGAGACTCGCTGACAGAATCGGGGCAATCTACTACGCCTTTTGGGGACATGACGCGAGAATCGAGGCTCTGGTTGAAGAATTGGTTCCGGAAACCGAACGATACCTGAGCACAGGTCATGTCCAGTCGCTTAACAGGGAGGACGTGTCCAGTTGATTGACCAGAACCGAGCGGACTGCCGAAACCCTCTTGTGACTCGATGACGCGATTCGCGTTTCATGGAACCGTATACCCGTAGATCTGGCCTGACACTCTCATCCCTTCGTTGAGGGCAGCCCTCGCCATCGTGGTGTTCGACCGGAGGACCTCGGAGTAGCTCCACTTGGCGCCCCTGGACCGGAGCCACAAGAACCGGGCGTAGAGGATGTCCCCGCAAATGCCCATCTTCCTGTAGCGGGGCAGGACGTATACGTCGTTCATCCTGCCGACCCCGTTTACGAGCGTCGCCCACCCGAGCCCGGCTATCCATCCGCCGAAGAGCCTGACCACGAAGAACCTGTCGCCGCTGTCGAAGGCGACCCTCACCCACTTCGGGTTCATGTATGGGTGCTCTTCCTGAAGGAAGTCCAGCACGTCCTTGAGATCTGACTCCCCGGCGACTCCGACCTCGTGGCTGAAGACGTGCTCCTTTGGCATGTTGGCGGACTCGATCGTGTAGATGTCATAGGTCTCATGCGGTAACGGCGGCTCCACTTCTGAGTTGACGTAGCTGTCTGGCTTCAGCGCGCAGAAGTAGTCGAAGACCTCACTCGACCTCGTGTAGGCTGTGCCTATTCGCTCATAACTGTCGAAGATGAAGACTCCTGAGACAGACCTGCCGGCTCTTGTTTCGTCCTGGGTCTGGGAGACGTAGGCTTCCCCGCCGATGGCGAGGACCTCTTCCACCTGGTGCCTGATGTGCGGCTGGAAAAACGAGAGGCTGGGACTGAGTCGAGGAAGGTCTGACGGGTCCTTGATCTCCTCGACTGTCGTCCCGGCAGGCGTTCTCTGGTTCGTCAAGCCGCCGAGTCCTCCTCGAGCCCGTCCGAACGCGTTTCCTGTAGCGTCGCCGTCGGCTCGCGTGGTCCTTGCCAGCTCACGTCCTTGGCGCTCCACAGTGAGGGCATTTGTCCGCGGTCGAGTCTATCAGGGCGCCGCAGAACTTGCAGTTCACCTTCGCCACTTCCCTGATCACCACCTGCTGGACGGGAGGTTGGTCCTTCGGTATCAGGTCAGGAGGGGCCGCGCCTGGGGAGGGGCCAGTAGGACTGTAGGGAGGAGGGCTGTAGGCCGCAGGTGGGGGAGAGTGCTCCTGGAGCCTTTCGTGTTTCCCTCTTCTACGGCTGATGTAGAGCACTATGGCCAAGAGGAGCAGTGCGAACAGGGCCAGTCCCGCTATCGCCACTACGTATCCGGCGGAGCTCGAGCCCGAGGAGGCTTCGGTCAACGGATAGCTGGTCGACGTCACGTAGAGGTCGTCAGTATAGGTGAAGCTGCCCGGCTGGCCCTCGTACGAACCCTTGTCCTGTTCGACGTAGTGGTAACCCACGATGTAGCCGCTCACGGGGTCGAAGTAGGCGTCCCACGTGTAGCTGGCGTTGAAGACCCCATACGAGTCGTCCCGCTGATAGGATCCTGAGCCCTCGGCGTAGATTACCGCGATCCGCTCGTCGAGGCCCTGGTCGAAGTACGAAGAGTGGCGTGCAGACACGGTGAACACGGTGCCTAGCAGGCTGAACCTTCCCCCCACCGGTATGGTCGAATTCATGGCGAACCAGACGGTGGGGTTGGTGTAGCCCGTCTGGTCGTCGGTGCCGTTGAGGTAGAGGAGGCTGGTGGCGTTGAAAGTATAGGCCCCTGACTTTGTGACTGTGGTAGTGTTTGACTCTTCGTCGTTGCTGTACACGTAGGTGAAGTTGTAACTAGCCGATACCGTCGAGCCTGAAACCGCCGTCATCTGTTCCGCTCCGTTGGTGACCGTCTGGTCGCTGTAGCCGCTGTAGCTGCCCGCACCGTTGTTGACCGTCGTGACCTCGTGATAGGCGAAGAAGTCTCCCTGGTGCGGAGAGTAGGCCGTCGTCGTTGCGGGAGCGGCAAGAGCGGCCAGCACGACGAGGGCGAGAACAGCCAATAGGCTCGGTCTTCTGGAGACGGACCCCCTGAGGCCCTGCAGGCGTAGGTGGCACAGAGCGAGGGTCAACCCCAGAAGCCTCCAACGCCGTGCGGGTGGGCCGGATGCGCGCTGGCGTAGCCCGCGTACCTCACGTAGTATGCATGGCTCAGCACTATGTAGTAGACCCACGGGAAGAAGATAGGCGGCCTGGCCACGTACTCTCCTGCGCCGGAAGGCGCGGCCGCGCGAGCCGTTGCGTCCACCTTCTTGATGAGCCGGTTCTCCACGCCTGGCAGCATCCTGACTGAGAGGGCCAGCAGGGCCGTTCTGTCGAGCTCGGGGGCCGCCGTAACGAGTATGCCGTACGCCCTCTCCATCAGCTCGAGGGCCTCGTTCGCCTCAAGCGTCGGGATGGACGCCAGTATCGCCCCCGCCACCAGAGGGTATTGCAGGTAGTTCTTCAGGCCGTCGAGGACTATCGTCAGCTTCGTCTTGACGTCGTCAGGGTTGAGCTCGGAGACGGCCATGAAGGCAGACGCGAGCTCCATGTCCTCTGACTCCTCGTAGCCGAACGACTCGAAGAGCGAGCGGAACAACTGGAACTTGACGGTCAGCCTGTCGGCGTCGGTCTGGTCGGTTGCGAGGATGGCGGCCGCCTCGCAGGAGCGCGTGACCCCTTCCTTGGCATCTTCGTTCCAGGCGAACTGCGCTAGCCTGTCCACTGGGTAGGTCCCGTCGTATCGCCTGCCTACCATTATGGTGGCGGCCACACCTGCAGCCTGTTCCTTTGGGATGTTGGCCCGGAGCTTCACGGCGCCCACGAGGTCGTGCAACGCAGAAGAGCCTTCCTGCAGTTCCAACTTCGACGCGGCGACTATCTCTGCGGCCATCATCCTGTTCTCGACCGTGGCGTCCAGGTCTTTGATTGACTCGAAGGCGTTGATGTACCTCTCGCAGACCTTCTGCGGGTCCCCTTCCAGCCTTGCGAGTCCGATGGCGATGCTCCAGAGATTCGAGTTGTCTGCCATCAGAGCTCGGCTCCAAGATGAGAACCGGTGGTCAGCGCCCTGGTCAGCTCGAGTCCCACTTCTCCTTGCTGCCGCTGTCACCTTGGCTATGCTGCTCGGGGACGTTGATGTCGGGGACGTTCCTGAGCTGGTCCACGTAGTACTTCCCTCGCGACGCCATCGTGGCGAAGTCGGCGGTGATCGCCAGGGTCTCCTTCATGAAGTCGGCGAAGTCGGCGTCGGCCACCCTGTAGTTCTTGACGTTGAGGTCGCTCAGCGCCGTGACCCCCTGGGCGGTAAGGGCGATGTAGCCGTCGCCGTACGGGACGTAGGTGTCTAGGAAGGACTTCCTCGCGATGAAAGCGCTGACCTTGGCCTCGATCTGGGCGACCTTAGCCTGCTCTTGCTGTGCCTCGGCCTGGTCGCTCTCGACCTTCTGCCGCTCTGCGTCCTGGGAGTCCTTTGCCTCGAAGTGGAACTTCAGCGAGTGCTCCTCCGACTCGTCCTTCTGCAGGGCTGATGCCGCCGCGGACTCCTGGGCCTGTTCCTTCTGAAGGTCCTCGTTCAGCTGGGCGAGTTGTGCGACCTCTGCGGCTGCCTTCTCGTAGTCGTCCTTGCTCATGACAGACACGAATCCTGTCTTGGACAGGAGGTCGAGGTCACCCGCGCCTACGCTCGGGATGCTTGAGGCTCGTGAGGAGATGTCGGAAAAGAAGTCCTTGACCTCGGCGCACTTCATTCTTCTCCCCCCGTCACATGCGTTCCCCGTCGAGCATGGTGAACCGTTCCGTGAGGCGCGCCTCCCCTAGGATGTTCCCGACGGCCATGGTCAGGCGGTCTCCCTCGCGGCTGAGTTCGACGACCTCGTCGTCTCTCAGGGCCTCGTGCAGGAGGAGGTCGAACTGCCTTCTCCTCTGGGCCGTGGCCCCGAACCGCCGCGTCCTCTCCATCTCCATCTGCTGGTAGGCGTACATGAACTCGTAAAGGGTGCGATAGACCTGGTGATGGATCATCTCGGAGACTTCTTGTTCGGGCCTCGTGACCCAGTCGAGCCCTTCAAGGTCCGCGAAGTAGATGGTGCCGTCGGGAGCGATCACCGCATCCTTATCGAGCCAAACGTCGTAGAAGTCCAGCCCGCTGAAGGTACCGTCGCCGTTGGCCTTCATCGACCTCACGAAAAGGGTGAGGAAGGGTATTCCGCTCTTCAGGAAGTTCCGAAGGAAGGTCAGGGCCTTCTCGTTGGTGTCTATCTCAAAGAGGTCGAAGACGGAGCCGACCGTGCCGCCTATGGTTATCCCCGCGTGGAAGTAGACCCTCACGTTCGAGGGGAC
>JASHVX010000115.1 GCA_030044375.1 Nitrososphaerales archaeon
ACCATGAAGTGGTCAGCCGACGCCGAGATAACTGGGGTCATGGCCGGGCTGGGCTCGACGATACTCAGAGGGTTCGCGACCAAGAAGGTCGCCGAGATGTTCGAGGGGATCACGAGCGCAGTCGAAGCGAACGCCTAGGAGGCTCCGCGGGCGCGGAGGCGAGCCTGCAGACTGACGCGGCTCTTCTTCGTCACTGACGTCCATGGGTCCGACCGCTGCTTCAGGAAGTTCCTCAACGCCGCCAGGGTCTACAAGGCTGACTGCCTGATACTCGGCGGAGACATAACGGGCAAGGTGATGGTCCCGATCGTCGAAGGCGCCGACGGGACGTTCAGCGTGACCCTCTTCGGGAAGGAGGCCTCTGTGAGGAGGGACCGGCTCGAGGAGACCAGGAAGGCGCTCCAGGACGCGGGGCAATACTCGTTCGTGACCACGCCGACGCATCTCGCCGAAGTCAGGGCCGACAGGGCGCTCGAGAAGAGGCTCTTCGCCGACGCGATGACCGGCGTCCTCAGGTCGTGGATCGAGCTCGCGCAGGAACGGCTCAGCGGCACGGCCGTCAAGTGCTACATCTCGCCTGGCAACGACGACCTGCCGGACGTAGACCCCCTGCTCGCGGACTCCGGGAACCTGGTGAACCCGGAGAACAGGGTGGTCGAACTCCCGGGCGGGCACGAGATGATCACGCTCGGCTACACCAACCCCACGCCTTGGAAGAGCCCCAGGGAGGTCACCGAAGACAAGCTGGGCACCATGATAGAGGCCCTAGCATCCAAGGTACAGAACATGAGCGCCGCGGTCTTCAACCTGCACGTCCCCCCGATAGACACCGAGCTGGACCGGGCGCCGGCCGTCTCCTCTGACTTCACCTACGTGAAGGAGGGCCTGGGGATCAAGTTCATACACGCGGGGAGCTCCGCGGTCCGCACCGCGATCGAGAACCACGGGCCTCTCCTCGGGCTTCACGGCCACATACACGAGTCGAAGGGGTTCGCGAAGCTAGGACGGACGCTCTGCCTCAACCCTGGGAGCGAGTACGCGGACGGCATCCTCAGAGGCGCAATAGTCAACCTGGACGGCGGCAAGGTGAAGGAGTTCCTCCTCACCAGCGGCTGACGCGCGGCCCTACGAGGTGAACTCTTTCTTCTCGAACAGCCAGAGCCCGACTATCGCAGTCACCACGAAGTAGACCGCCATTATGGTCAGCCCTTCTGGTATGGTAGCGACGTAGGTCGGTATGCCGAACTTCCCTGACGCGGGCGTGAAGTGCGCGGGGAAGGGGTTCATCAGGACGTTCGCTATGATCCCGTCGGCGTACGTGATCGAATACCACGGCTCTATCTTCGCGAGCACCGTCGCGACGGTGTCGATGACGTTGAACACTATGAGGAGGAGTATGACTCCCATCATTATCGAGATGGCGGCGCTCTTGAAGAGCGCGCTGAACGCGAACATGAAGGCCAGTGCCGCGACTATGAAGACGAAGGCGAACACGATCGACTCCCCGAACTGGACGGGGACGTTGCCTGGGAAGTAGTAGAGCCCGTTGAGCAGCACGATCCCCGCGTAGAGGACCAGGATGATCACCGACGCAGCCAGAGCCGCGATCCACTTTCCGACGTAGATGGCGGACCGCCTGACCGGGTTCGGGACGAGGAAGTACCCTGTCCTGTTCTGGAATTCGCTTGATATCGCGTCGCCTCCGAAGAGCGCCGCGGAGAGAATCGCGATCAGCGTCACGAAGGAACCCCAGCCTGCTCCGTAGAACCCGAGCGCCGGCCCCTGCACGATCCCGGCGGGCCTGAAGTAAGCGAACGCGAACGTCAGGAGGCCTCCTATCAGGGCGACGATGACCAGCATCGCGTAGAACCTCCTCGCCCTGAAGTAGTTCTGGAAGGAGTACTTCGCGACCGTCTGCACCTGGCTGAATGTGCTCACGCGGACATCCAGGCCGTCGGCTGCAATTGAGGACAAGTCTACAGGGTCTCCTTGATCAGCTTGAGGTACGCGTCCTCGAGGCCGGTCGACGTCTCTCTGAAGCTTACCACTCCCACGTTCATGCCTGCCAGCTGGGAGAAGAGCCTTTCCTGGGTCGGCAGCCCGCCTTTGAACCTGACGGTCACGTGCCTGGGGTCAGTCCTCACGGCCTTCTCGAGCCCGTCGAGCTTCGACACCCTCGCCACGACCGAGTCGTCCGCGTCCCTGGAGAACCCTATCTCTGCCGCCCCGCCGTCGCCGGCGAACTTCGCCGTCACGTTGTCGATCGAGTCGTACACGAGCAGCTTGCCGTGGTCTATCATTGCCACCTCCTCGCATACGTCGGTGACCTCCCCCAGGAGGTGCGAACTCATGAACACGAGCCTATTGCCCAGAGACTTCACGATGTCCCTGACCTCGCTCATCCCTCTGGGATCGAGGCCTGTGGAAGGCTCGTCGAGAATGATCACCGCGGGGTCGCTCAGCAGCGTGGACGCGACGTTCACCCTCTGCTTCATCCCCTTCGAAAAGCTTCCCACCTTCTTGTCCTCCCACTCCTGCATCTTCACCTTCCCCAGTGCCTCGTCGATCCGCTTCATCCTCTCTTCCTTGGGGACGCCCCTGAGCTCGGAGAGCATCATCAGGGCCGAGCGCGGCGTGAGCGCGGGATAGATCTCAGGCGTCTCGATCAGTGTGGCACATGAAGCCAGGGCCTTCTTCTTGTCGGCCCTCACGTCGACTCCGTTGACAAGGGCTCTGCCTTGCGTGGGGGAGATCAGGCCGGTGAACATCTTCATCGTGGTGGTCTTCCCGGCCCCGTTCGGCCCTAGGAAGCCGACGCACTTCCTTCCCTCGATCTTCAGGTTCAGGTTGGACACCGCAGTGAACGTGCCGTACGACTTCGTCAGACCTGTGGCTTCCAGCGATGGTTCTGCCATGCTCTCTTCCTACTTCACTACCTTCCTGAACAGGTACAGGGTCGCCCCGAGAGTGACTATAGCTATTGCGCCGATCACCACGAAGGCCGACGCGATGGTCGCGCCGGAGAATGCGCTAGGCAGGGACAGGTCGCGCACGGCGTTGACCGCGAAGCTGATCGGATTGAAGCTCGAGACGTCAGCCATCCAGGTCGGCATCGCCTTCACCGGCACGAGCGCAGTGCTCATGAACAGCAGGGGGAATGTCAGGACGCCTCCTATCCCGAAGACGGTCTCGGCGCTGCGCGTCCTGAGGCCTATGGCGAGCGATATGCCCGACCAGGCGAGCCCGAAGAAGGCCACTATGATTATCGCTAGGACTATGCCGCCCGCGCCAGTCGCCACGTTGAAGCCCAGGATGTAGGCCAGGATCAGGATGATGGAGGACTGCACGCCCACCCTGAAGGCGTCGGTGACGAGCCTGCCGAGAAGGATCGCCGACCTGTTGACAGGGGTGACCAGCATCTTCTCGAGCATGCCGGAGTTCAGCTCGTCCACGATGGAGGTCCCAGACTGCAGCGCGCTGCTGAATCCGTTCTGGAGGAGGATGCCTGGGGTGGCGTACTCGAGGTACGTCACGCCGGCGGGGAAGAGGCCGGTCTCCACGAACCTCGAGAATAGCTGCGTGAACAGCACTAGGAATATTATGGGCTGCAGCAGCGAGAAGAACAGCAGGATCGGGTTCCTGACCAGCTTCTTCAGGGCCCTGATGAACAGGTGGTAGGTGTCCGAGACGATGCTCATTGTCTGGCAGGCCTCCTCGCCGCGCCGAACCTCTGGAAGGTCTGCGACTTCGCTTCGAGCTCCTCCGGCCTGATCCTCCTCCCGGTGTGTTGGAGGAAGACGTCGTCCAGCGTCGGCGAGGCGAAGCTCACCGAGGTAAGGCGTATCTTGTTCGAGTCGAACGTCCTGACGATGTCGGGTATTATCAGGCCCGCGTTCTTCGCATAGACGGTTAGCCCTCCGTCAGAGTCGATTATGTTCCCCACTCCCGGAATCCCGCCCAGCGCCTGCTTCGCCCTGTCCTTGGTCTCGGAGGCGGCCGCACCGTCTTCGAGCGTCATCGTTATCGAGTCAGCCCCGACCTCGCGCTTCAGGGACTCAGGGGTTCCGCTGGCCACGACCTGGCCCTTGTCGATTATGAAGAGTCTCTGGCACAGCTTGTCCGCCTCCTCCATGTACTGCGTCGTCAGGAAGATGGTTATCCCCTGTTCCTTGTTCAGCTTCGAGAGGTACTCCCATATCGCGGCCCTGGACTGCGGGTCGAGGCCCGTCGTCGGTTCGTCGAGGAAGAGCAGCTTCGGGCTGTGCACCAGCGCGGAGGCGAGGTCCAGCCTCTTCTTCATCCCTCCTGAGTAGTGTCCGGCCCTCCTCCCCGCGACGTCCGATAGGCCCACCAGGCTGAGCAGCTCCTTGACCCGCGCCTTGAGAGCTTCGCCTCCCATGCCGTGGAGATGCCCTTGCAGCATCATGTTCTCTTCGCCCGTCAGGTCCTGGTCGATCACGGTGTCTTGGCTCTGGACGCCGATCACCTTTCTTATCGCCTCGGCGCGCTTGTCGACGTCGTTGCCGGCGATGACCACCTTGCCGGAGGTCTTCTTGAGGAGCGTCGTGAGCACCTTGATTGTGGTGCTCTTGCCGGCCCCGTTGGGCCCTAGGAACCCGAAGAACTCCCCGTCATTGACTGAGAAGGATATCCCGTTCACCGCCTTCGTGCCGTCGGAGTAGACCTCGACTAGGTCCTCGACGGTGACTATCTCGGGCATCCGAATTCGCCGACGGCGGACCCGATTTAAGTATATCTGATACTATACTGTCACCAATATCTAATGGCGACAGGTTAAAAGGCGAGCCCGCCGCTCGGTGCGGCCGCATGGAGCCAAGGCCCGCCAAGCATTGGGCGCGCCCCCAGGCGATACAGCGGGGGCTTCTCAGAGTCTACATACTGTCGACGCTTGCCTGCGGCCCGACGTCCGGCTACGAGATAATGCAGAGCATCGACGAGAAGACCGAGGGAGCGTGGCGGCCGGGCCCGGGGACCATCTATCCGCTGCTGAAGAGCCTCGTCCGCGAGAAGCTCGTGGCGCAGAACGACAAGGCCTCGGGGACCTCGCGCGTGTCCTACGCGATAACGAAGTCAGGCTCCGAGGAGCTGGAGTCCATGCGCGAGCACATGGGCTCTCTCGGACGGAAGGAGAGGGTGGTGCTGCGGCTCGTCTCAGACCTGATCCCAAGGGAGACGCTCGTCCAGGTCCTCTTGGCGCGGGCCAGGGAGGGCTCGGAGTTCATGCGGTCGAAGATAGGGGAGCTGCCGGAGCCCCAGCGGACGGCGGCGCTCAAGGAGCTCGTCACCATCAGCGAGAACCTGCTGGACTGGGCGAGGTCAGACCTGACGGCGAAGCGCACCCGCAACACGAAGTCTCGCACAATCCGCTAACCTTAGATTGACTGCCGTCCATCCACGGGCCTCGTGAGAAGGACCAAGCTGGTCTGCACCCTCGGCCCTGCGAGCGGCGACAGGAAGGTCGTCAGGCTCCTCGTGCCTTTCGTGGACGTCTTCAGGCTGAACTTCTCGCACGGAGACAGGGACAGCCACTCGGCCTATCTCTCGACGATCAGGGCGGAGTCCAAACGGGCGAAGCGGACGGTCGCGATGCTCCAAGACCTGCCCGGGCCGAAGATCAGGGTGGGCAGGATCGCCGGAGGGTCCGTGGACATAGCGCGAGGGAGCAGCTTCACCCTAACGGGGTCGCAGGTGGAGGGCGACGCCACAAGGGCGAGCGTCACGTACCCCGCCCTCCTCCAGTCGCTGAAGGCGGGAGACACCCTTCACCTCGCCGACGGGCTGATCCGCCTCCGGATGGAGCGGAGAGACGGGGAGGACGTGGTCTGCACGGTGCTGGCAGGCGGCGTGCTTAGCTCAGGCAAGGGGGTCAACGCCCCGGGCGTCAAGGTGAAGCTCGACTATCCCACCCAGGCCGACCAGGCCCACCTGCGCTTCGGGCTCGAGCAGCGCTTCGACTTCGTTGCCGCCTCTTTCGTCAGGACTGCGGGGGACATGAAGGCCCTGCGGAGGCTCATCCCGGGGGACGGGCCCTCGCTGATAGCGAAGATCGAGAAGCGAGAGGCAGTGAGGAACTTCGACGAGATACTCGAGGAGGCCGACGGCGTGATGGTTGCCCGAGGGGACCTCGGGATCGAGGTGCCCATACAGGACGTCCCCGCCATACAGAAGCAGATCGTCAGGAAATGCCAGAGGGCCGGGAAGCCGGTCATAGTCGCGACGCAGATGCTGGTCAGCATGGTGAGCTACCCGATGCCGACCCGCGCCGAGGTGACCGACGTGTCCACCGCGATACTCGACGGCGCCGACGCGGTCATGCTGTCTGATGAGACCGCCGTAGGGAGATATCCCGTGGAGTCGGTGAGGATGCTCGACAAGATAGCGCGTGCGACAGAGCGGTCCTCCGAGTCCAGGGTGCGCCCTCCTCAGGAGGACGAGACCCCTGACACGGCTGAGGCGATCGGGCGGGCGGCCTGCCAGCTCGCGGACTACGTCGGCGCAAGCGCCATCGTGGCCCCCACCCAGACCGGGTCGACGGTTAGGCGTGTCGCGATGTGCAGGCCGGCGCAGCCCATCGTAGCGATGTGCACCGACCCGAGGATAGCGAGGAAGCTGAAGCTCCTCAGAGGGGTGGTCCCCGTCCTCTCCCGCCCCGTGAAGACCGTTGACGCGCTCTTCGCAAGGGCCGACTCTGCGGCGCTGCGCATCGGCGTGGCAAAGAGGGGCGACAGGATAGTGGTCACGTCGGGCACCCCCGGCATGAAGGGGACGACCAACCTCATCAGAGTGTCGGTCGTCGGCGGCTAGGCGAAGTCGAGGAGCGTCGGGTTCTTCGCGCGGCGCCTCGGCGGCCTCTGGTCCGCCCTGCCTACGAGCTCGTGCATGCGGTTCTGCTTCCGGAGCGTGGTGTAGTAGTATGCCTCGTCGACCGTCCCCTCGGCCAGGAGGATCACCACCCTCCCCTGAGTGGTCCTGCCTGTCCGGCCTCTGCGCTGTATGAAACGTATCTCTGACGGCACCGCCTCGTAGAAGATGACGAGGTCGACGTCCGGGACGTGCAGGCCCTCCTCGCCGATGCTGCTGCTGACCAGCACCCTGAAGTCTCCCTTCCTGAACCTCTCGAGCGCGGCCGCCTGGGTCTCCTGGTCCATGCCTTCGCTGCCTTCCCTGTCTGACTGGCCCACGAACCTCTGCGCCGAGACGCCGCTCCTGCCGAGCGCCTTGACTATGTCCTCGATGGTATCTCTGTACTGGGTGAATGCTATCACCTTCGACTCGGGGTTCTTCGCCAACTGCTCGCCGACGACCTCCACCAGCACCCCGACCTTGGGGTGCTCCAAGGCCCTGAGCTTCTCTGACTCTTCCTCGATCCTCAGCCACCTCGGGTCCTTGATCAGGGCGGAGGTCGCTTTGCCCTTGTCTTCCTTGTCCTTCAGCCGCTTCAGGTACCTGTCCAACGACGGCGCCCCCTGTGTCTCTATCATCTCGAGCGCATGCAGGACGACCACCGCCTGGGCCTGGCTGAATATCGCGCCGAAGATGTAGCCGCTCGGCCCCCCGTGCGCCCGGGCGGCGGCGAGCCTGGATGAGATCGTGGCCCTCGCCTCCAGCAGGGCCTTCTTCGAGACCCTGTTGTCCCTTAGGAAGCCTCCCGAGACCAGCCTCTTCACCTTCTCGTTGAAGACTTCGCGCAGGCGGAGGGTGACGTCGTAGTACTCCGCCGGGACCTTCACCTTGATCGCTTCGATGTCCGTCCTCTCGACGTACTCTCTGACGTCCTCGCTCTCCTCGGTCCTCGCCTCGATCTTCTCGATGAACAAGCTCTTCCTTATCTCGTCTAGCCTGGCCCTAGAGGAGCCCGGGGAGGCCGTGAGCCCGAGTATCAAGGGATGGTCGGCGAGCTCGCGGTAGGCCTCTGCGAGCTTGGTGTAGGTGTAGTCGCGCACGCTCCTGTGGGCCTCGTCGAAGACGGCCAGCCCCACTTCTTTCATCGAGACCCTTCCGTGCCTGAGGTCGTTGTAGACAGTCTGAGGGGTGGCGAAGATCACCCTCGACTTGAGCCAGAGCAGCTCGCGCGTCCCCGGGTCGACCGTACCAGTCAGCACGGCGAACGAGGTCTCGGGGAGGTCCAGGTTCTTCTTGAACGACTGGAAGTGCTGCAGCACCAGCGGGCGGGTCGGCGCGAGGACCACGGCCTTGGACGTCGGGCTGGCGTCGAGGACCTCCGAAGCGACCATGACAGCTATCATAGTCTTCCCGAGCCCTGTGGGGAGCACCACCAGGGTGTTCGCCGCTCGGGCCACTTCAGCGATCTTCTTCTGGTACTCCCTGGCCTGGAAGCCGGCTGCTAGCAAAAGAACTGCCAGACAACCGACCGAGAGCGACTAAAAGGCTTCGCAGGGCCCTGGTCCTCGCGCCGTCTGAGCCGCCACTCGGCTTAAGAACAAGCAAGTGGCCGGGCTCAGGGAAGCTGGATGCGGGCGCGGGTCAAAAAGAGACAGCTGGTTCGCAGGATAGAGATCATAGTCATCGTGTGCGTCGTGGCCGTGTCGATAGGGGTCGGCTTCTACTTCGCTCTGATGAATGGCGACCCTCGTGCGGTGGTCGACGGCCAGCCGGTCTCCCAGAGCAACCTCGACGCGCTCTACCAGGCCTCAATATCATCGTACGGCTCCCCAGGCAGCAACTACCTCACAGACGTGAAGGCCCTCGGTACGGCCTGGGTGACCAACGGGAAGCCGATCTTCGTCTACGTCGGCGCAGAGTTCTGCCCGTACTGCGCCGTCCAGCGCTGGTCCATGGTGGTCGCACTCAACCGCTTCGGCAACTTCACCGGCCTCGAGTACATGACGTCGGCCCAGGACGACGGGGACTTCTCCACCCTCACGTTCGTGAACAGCACCTACACCAGCCCGTACGTAAACTTCCAGCCCTTCGAGACGTACGACAGGGCGGGCAACGCTCTCGTCACGCTCCCGTCAAACTATTCGACGGCCTTCGAGTCCCAGGGGTCGGGAGACTTCCCGTTCCTCAACTTCAACAACCAGTACTACATCTCGGGCGCGATCCTCGACCCTACGGTGCTCGGCAACCTCAACCAGACTCAGATAATCGGCTCTATCGGCAACGCGACGAGCAACACGCTCGGAGTCCAGATCAAGGAGGCCGCGAACGTCATTACCGCTGTCATATGCCAGACGGACGGAAACAGCCCGCCCTCTGTCTGCAACAACCCCAGCATCACGGCACTCACGAGCACGTCGCCGCTGGCCTACGTGACGTCGCCACCTGCCACGAACTCAGCGTCGCTCGCTTTGGCCTACCCCTCAGGCGCAGGCGAGGCCGAGTCATTCAGGCGAGACTAACCTCGCGCTAGCCCACTTGGCGGCCCTTGAGGCCTTGCTCTAGGAGAGTCGACCAGCGGTTGCGCGTCAGCGTACAAGTGCTCCCTATTCTTGTCTGAAGGTCATGCCCACTGCGACTGCGGTCATCACGTAGTTCAGGACGTACAGGCTAACGCACACGGGGCATATGGCGTGTATCTTGTCGAGCTCGAGATACCATAGGTATATCGTGAAGATGTCGCCCACAAGCAGGACAGGCACCATCACGAGGCCGTTGATGGTCCCGCTCTTCGCGAGCCAGTAACCCAGCGCGAGTATGAACGGGAACCAGACTATGCCGTACACCCAGAGGGAGAGGCCGAGGAACTTGGTGTAGCCGCTGTCGAAGACCTTCGTGCACGAAATGAAGTTGCTGATGTTGCACGACTTGGACAGCCCCGAGGAATAGTTGGTTATCTCGTCATAGGCATGGTAGATCGAGACTGGGATTCCTATGGCGCTGAGCGCCAAGAAGACCTTGCTTAGCTTGTCCACCGGTGCTTCATGCTCAGTCCGCCGATGGGTAAATAAGCCGATGGGTGCCTACGCCGGCTGTCTTGCCGGGCAGCCCTTCGGGTGCCCCTGAGGGGGCAGTCTCGTGAAAGCGAACCCCCTGAAGCTGCTCATCCTGGTGGTGATGTCGGTGGTCGGGCTGACGTCCTCCTCGATCGTGCTGTATCTCTTCTACTACCTTCATCACGCCTTGCCTGCGTGCAGCTCAGGCTACAAGCTCTTCGGGATAATAGAGGTCAACTGCAACGAGGTCCTGACGAGCCCATACAACAACATCGGGGGCCTCAACCTGGACGTCCTTGCCGTCTCCTATTTCATAGTCAATCTCGCGCTGATCTTCATGGTTGCCTTCGGGAGCGAGGCGCTGTACAACAAGGCGTTCAAGGTGCTGTTCGGGTGGCGGTTCGTGGGCCTCGCGATCGTCCCGTACCTTATGACCGTGGAGTTCGTGATCCTCAAGACGATATGCCTCTACTGCACCATAATGCACTTCTCGATCCTCATAGACTTCGGGATCATCACGTACTTCGTCTTCTACAAGAAGAACGTCAGGACCTTCCTGGCTCCGGGCAACAGCATAGGCGCGGCCCCAGCTCCGCCCTGACTCCGCCCTCCCGTGTCATGATTGGGCTCGGCCCGGGTGTCAGGTCAGGTTCTAGAGTCCAGCACGTCTATCTTCGTGATTATCCCCTGGACCTTCTCGCCTGACGTCACCAATACGGCCGGCATGTATCCGAAGAGCGAGAAGAGGGCCTCGACCGGCGTGTCTCGACCCACCGTGGCGAACACGGGCTGGATGTGGTCCGACACACGCTGGTCCAGCAGCTTCGCCGGGTCCGGGTTAGTTGAAAGGATCTCCAGGATGCGCCCCTCGGATATCGTCCCGACAGCCCTTCCGGAGGAGAATACAGGGAGCTGAGATATCGCGTTCTTCCTCATCAGGGAGACGCACTCGGAGAGCTTCGCGTCCGCCTCGACCCCTATCACAGGAGACGACATCACCTCGGCCGCCTTCCTCCCCTTTGCCGCGGCCTTCGAGCTGAGCGCAGCCGAGAGCGCCCTGATGGTGCTGAAGGTCGGGTCCACCCTCCCCGCCTCGACCTTCGCCACTATCGACTGGCTCACCCCTGCCTCCCTCGCCAGGCCCGCCTGAGTCAAGCCGACCTGCACGCGGAGCTTCTTCAGCTGCCTCGGGTCTACCAACTGGACCGACATTATTCCGATAGGAATGTCCTCGTCATGAAGCCATATAAGACATTACTAGAACCCGCCGTCAAGATTGACTGAAAGACAGAGCGCTGACATGGCGGCAGACCTAGCTTGAGCAGGCATCTCTTCACGTCGGAGAGCGTCGCGGAAGGCCACCCGGACAAGTGCGCAGACCAGATCTCTGACGCCGTCCTGGACACCATCATAGCGGCCGATCCGAAGGCGCGCGTGGACTGCGAGACCCTGATCATGCAGGGGACCGTGGTGGTGACTGGCCAGATCACGACAACGGCCTACGCCAACATCAAGACCATAGTCAGAGGAGTGCTACAAGACATCGGGTTCGACAACGCGAAGGACGGCCTCGACTGGGAGACCTGCGGCGTGCTTGTCTCGATAGAGGAGCAGTCGCCTGACATATCGAGGGGCGTCACGGGCGCCCACGGAGAGACGGGAGCCGGAGACCAAGGGATGATGTTCGGGTACGCCTGCACCGAGACGCGGCAGCTCATGCCGCTGCCCATCATGCTGGCGCACGGGGTCGTGAGGGAGCTGGCGGGCGCCAGGAAGAAAGGCGTGCTGCCGTATCTGCGGCCGGACGGCAAGTCTCAGGTCACGGTAGAGTACGAAGGCGGCAAGCCCATCCGCGTGGACACCGTGGTGGTCGCGGCACAGCACACGGAGAAGGCCGACGAGAAGACTGTCGAACGCGACGTCGTCGAGAAGGTCGTGAAGAAGACGATCCCCCGGCACCTGCTGGACGACGACACCAAGTTCCTAGTGAACTCGACCGGTAGGTTCGTCATAGGAGGCACGCTCGCAGACTCGGGCCTCACGGGGAGAAAGATCATAGTGGACACCTACGGAGGGATGGCGTCGCACGGGGGCGGCTGCTTCTCCGGCAAGGACCCGACCAAGGTCGACAGGTCGGGCAACTATATGGCCCGCCATGTGGCGAAGAGCATAGTCGCGGCGGGGCTCGCCGAGAGGTGCCAGGTGCAGATCGCGTATGCCATCGGAGTCGCCAAGCCTGTCTCCTTCATGGTGGACACCTTCGGGACGGGGCGCACTTCAGACTCGCGGATCGCCGACGAGGCCGTCAAGCTCTTCGACCTCAGGCCCGGCCCGATCATAGACCGCCTCAACCTGCTGAGACCAATCTACAGGAAGACGGCCTGCTATGGGCACTTCGGCCGCGACGACCCAGACTTCACCTGGGAGCAGACAGGCCTGGCGCAGAGGCTCAAGAAGTCGCTCCAATGACGGGGGCTCAGGGCTGCCGACGGGCGCCGCGAAGGCTCTTCGGGCCTCTGACGAGCGGACTCCTCTACATCAGTGACATTTTTTAGTCAGGGCCGGCGGCGAGGAAGACGTGAACTGTCCTAACTGCGGAACTCAGCTGCCGGATGACGCTCAATTCTGTTACAAGTGCGGCAGCCAGATTCACGGGTCGGCCCCGTCCGCCAAGCCGGCCGGCGCGCCCTCTGCCGCCCAAGCGAAGCCCGAGCAGATCATAGCTCCGACAGGGGCGACCTCTGTGAAGTGCCCGAACTGCGGAGCCCCGATATCGCCGAAGTTCGGAGAGATGGTGATCACATGCGAATACTGCGGCAGCGGGGTGTCCCTCGGATCGGCCGGGTGGACCAACATCCAGAAGCAGACCATGCTGGACGTCAAGATAGCCACCGCCGACCAGGTCAACGCAATAATCACTCCTCTGATGGACAAGGGCTTGTTGCACAGGCACCTCCACGAGGACTCCGTCCAAGAGGAGATGACCCTGTCCTACGTCCCGTACTGGATAGTCAGCGTATCGGCGCGGACCCAGGTAGTTGCCACCAACGAGGCTGCGCAGCTCGGGCAGACGGCCACGACCGCGGCTCTCATGGGCGTGATCATCGGGGGCATGGGCGGCGGCTTCGGAGGCGGGGGCGGGAGGGGCGGCGGCTTCGGAGGCCGGCGACGCTCGCTCGACGTCGCCTCTGACCCTGGCCTGAGCCTCGGTCAGGGCTGGCTCATGGGCCACTTCATGGCCTTCGGGATGGGGATGGGATACGGAGGAGGGGGCATGAGGAAGTCAGAGCAGATGGACGCGAACTACAACTTCCCCGTGGTCGCCCTGAAGGCCCTGATGGAGTACCAGCCCCGGGACTACGCCTTCAACCTCGCCGGCCGGCAGCTGTTCGACATCTCGAAGCTGCCGAAGAACGTCAAGGTCCTGAACGGGGACATCAGCGAAGACGTGGCAAAGGCGCAGGCGAAGACCGACGTCGACCAGCTCCAGTCTGAGAAGGCGCACGCGAAGTACCACATGATCCAGCAAATCCACACCGACTCGGACGTCGGCGACGTCGAGCTCCTCCACGCGCCGATATGGTTCGCGAGGTACGACCACAAGGGCAAGAAAATCGTGCTGGTCATCGACGCCAACTCGGGCGGCGTGATCAACAGCATGGGCCTACCGTAACGTTTTACTGCAGGACTCTTTCGGGTATTCTAGGTAGGCGTCCCCAGTGAAGATTTCTAGGATCATAGCGATAATCGCAGTCGTAGTGATAGTCTTGGTAGTGCTTGCGGCCGTCGCGTCTCTCCTCACCCCGGCCGGCAGTTCGGTCTGGAGCGAGGCGGCCACCTATCCCGTGTCATCGGGCGGAGTGACCGCGGTCGCCGCCCAGCCCTGCCTGAACGCCACCTCTGCGGTGTACTGCATAGGAGGGGAGGACTACTCGGGCGGCCCCCGCAACAGCGTCTTCACGTCGTCGCTCGTGTCGGCGTCCTCGGCGAACGTGACCAGCTGGGTGATGAGCCCTTCATACAACATCACGGCATATGCGGACTCGTGCGTGCAGAGCTCAGGCTACGTCTACTGCGTCGGCGGGACGTACGATGACACAGGTGACGACACGGCGCACAGCTACTACGCCACTGTCGGAAGCGACGGCGTGACCGGCCAGTGGTCACAGACCACGTCGTATCCGTACCCCGTGGACAGCCAATACTGCACGACGTCATCTGCGTACATATACTGTGTAGGCGGGTTCGAGGAGTCCGACGGGATGAACGCCAGCTCGACCTCCACCGAGCAGGCATGGTTCGCACCGCTCTCCGCTTCAGGGATAGGGACCTGGACAAACACGACCGCATATCCCTCGGGCATCGCGGCGCCGAGCTGCTACAGCGGCGCAGGGACCATCTACTGCATAGGCGGGGTAGACTCGAGCGGCGACGGGGTCAGCACGGTGTACTACGCCTCGCTGTCCTCGACGGGGATAGGCAACTGGACCGAGACCTCCGCGTACCCGTACGCCGGGATCGGTCAGGCGTGCGTCATCACTGGAGGATACATCTACTGCGTCGGAGGCGAGACGAGCAGCGGCTTCGTCAACTCGGTGTACTACGCCACGGCCTCGTCGACAGGCGTGGGGACATGGACCAAGGGGCCGAACTATCCAGACAGCGCCTGGACCAGCTGCGCCACCGTGGCCGGATACATGTACTGCGTGGGAGGGGTAGACAACAGCTCGAATCAGATAAGCGGCTCCACCTACTTCGCGGCCCTCACCGCGCTGCGCGGTCAGAGTACGACGACCAGCTGACTTCTCAGAGACTTTCCCGCGAATCGCCGACGCGGGCGAGAACGTGCGCGACTTGAAGCCTAATTAGCACCCCTCTCTGCCTGCCTTCAGTTGTCATCGGCAGCTGCTGAACCCAATCCTGTCAGAGAGTTCGTCATAGCGGGCCATGGAAACCTGTCCAAGGTTAGGTCCATGCTGGAACAGGACCCGAGTCTGCTGAACGTGAGGTACCAGTGGGGTGAAGGCGACCTCGAGACGGCCATACAGGCCGCAGCTCAGGTCGGTTCGGTCCAGGTCGCCGAGTTCCTCCTTTCGAGGGGCGCCCCTCTTGAAGTCTGCACGGCAGCCATGCTAGGGAGGAAGGAAGTGGTGGAGAGGATGCTGTTGGCTGACCCGAAGCAGATTGACGCCCTCGGCGCCCACAGAATCCCTCTGCTCCCGCACGCTGCGCTGAGCGGCGACGTCGCGCTGCTCAGGATGGTCTGGGAGAAGGGGGCCAGGCAGGGGTCTACCCTCGCCCTGGTGAACGCTGTTTCGAGGGGAAGGACGGGGGCGGCAGGGTGGCTGATAGAGAACGCGAAGCCTGACCTCGCTGCGAAGAACTTCGAAGGAAAGTCGCTGCTACAGGTCGCCGAAGCCAGGAAGGACGAGCCGACCGCAGCCTTACTGAAGGCCCACGGCGCCGTCTGAGACTACGCGAACTCCGGCTCACCCGGCCTTAGTGGTCAAGAGTCCCTCGTCAGCGGCTCCATGCCCTTGCAGTCATACGGCTCCCTCGTCTTTGGCCTCCTGCCCTCGAAGACTCGGTCGGCAGACCATTTCGCTCCGAAAGCGCCCGCCATCATGCCGATCCTGATAGCACCGGCTCATATGGGTCAGGGACCACCCAATCACCTTGGGCGGCCTGTTCCTCTCTGCCTTTCCTCCACGAAGCCGTCCTCCCTCGAGTTCTCGCAGTCACGTCGCGAGCACCTCCGAGGGTAGCTCCTGACCTACGCTGCCCCAGTCGACTCGAGTCTAGCTGTGGGCTTAAGACTCAGCGGTGCGGTTCCTCTCCGTCCGTCAAGAGAGTCCTGTTCAATTGTCCTGGCCGGCGTCCATGCAATC
>JASHVX010000116.1 GCA_030044375.1 Nitrososphaerales archaeon
GACGTTGAACGTGTCTATGCCGACTATCTCGCCGAAGAGGATGGAGTAGGCCTCGGTCGCATAGCCGGAATAGAGGTTGATGAACAGAAGCCCAAGCCCGAGCGAGAATGCCATCACCACCCCCACCTGCGTGTCGCGCTGAGAGACACGGCGCCCGAGGAGCGCTATCCCCAGCCCCCCGGCGACCGATCCGCCGAGGAGTCCCAGGATTGGGGCGACGCCCACTAGGAGGACCCCTGTCGCACCGGCGAAGCCGACGTAGGGCAGCGCGTGGGCCGCGAACGCCGTGTGACGGATCACCACGAAGTAGCCCGTTATTCCTGCGAGGACCGCGATCACCGTGCCGGCCTCGAAGGCGTGCTGGAAGAACACATAATGCCACATCGTCTGAAAGTCGGTTACCGGGTCGAGATGGGCGAGAAGGGACTGGCCGACCATTCTAAGAGCCCACGCCCGAGCCGTGGTGCTCCTCTACGCCTATTATTGCCACGTTCCCATGCGGGTCGCGCAGCACCTCGACCTCTATCCCATAGAGCGCCGAGAGGCTCTCAGAGGTCAGTACCTGTCCAGGCGTTCCTGTGGCAACCCTTCCGTTCGCTATGTACATGACCTTGTCGAGGTGTGGCAACAAGGGGTTGATGTTGTGGGCGATCAGAAGAGCGGTCACCCCCCGCGACCTCACAACGTCGTTGACGACATGCAGGAGCTCTGTCTCGCGCCTTATGTCGAGGTTCGACAGCGGCTCGTCCAGGAGGAGGATGTCGGGGTTGCCGATCAGGGCCTCTGCCAGGAAGATCCTCTGGAGCTCTCCGCCCGAGAGTACCCCAAGGGGGCGCTCGGCGATGTCCGTCGCGCCGACTGCCTCCAGAGCCTTGTTCGCGGCCTCTCGGTCCGCGTGCGAAAAGGGGTTCATCCCCCAACGCCCTCCCGTGAGCCCGAGGCGGACCAGCTCGCGGGACTCTATGTTCGTGTCCGAGTCGATAGTGTGGCGCTGGGGCACATATCCGATCTTTGTGTTCCCTCGCCTAGGGTCTGCGCCCAGCACCTTGAGGTTCCCGCTCAGGGCCGGTTGCAGGCCGAGGACCATTCTGAAGAGGGTCGTCTTGCCGGCGCCGTTCGGCCCGATGACGGCCACGAACTCCCCCCGGCCGAAGGAGAAGTTCGCGCCCCTCCAGACGACCTTGTCCCGGTAGCCTGCGGTGACGTCTTCGCCGACGATGAGGCCGGAGGCCACTCCGACTTCGACCGCTCGGGCCGAGGTTATAGTCATTTGGTCAGTTACCCAGGGCTATGGAGTTCAGGCAGTTGGCCAGGCCGGCCACTTCCCCTTGCTGCCAGGCTTGGAACGTGAGATAGGTCGGTTGCACCGTTTCAGAGACGAAGGTTATTGGGATCTGGTCCTGCGTCGCGACCGTTTTCATCTCCTGCGTGACGGGCATCACAGTCTGGATGTTGTAGACGAGGCAGCGCAGCGACTGGTTCCCGGCTGAGAGCTGCTGCTCGAAGGTGGCGATGTCTGCCGGCGAGGGGTCGTTCCCTTCGGCTACGGCGAACATGAACGGCACTGGGGTGACTATGTTCAAGCCTGTCGCGTTCGCCAGGAACTGGACGATGCTCTCGGTCGCGGCTATGTCTATCCCGCCGGAGTAGTTCCGCAGCACCTGCTGGGTTACGACCGAGGTGGTGCCGCCGTACTCCACTCTCAGCTGCTGCTCTGCCTTCATGTAGTCCTGGTACAGAGACGAGTTCAGGCTCGCGTAGTTCGCGGTGAAGTACGCCGCGCCGGGGGGGTCTATCTTCACGAGGGCGTCGTACATCGCGTGGACGGTGTCGTTCACGTACCACGGGCTGTACCAGAGGTGGGGGTTCACAGTGGCGATCTGGGCGTTCGTGAGCCCGACGATATGCTGGGCGTTGAGGACTACCTGGCCGGGAGTGGCGCTCGCGTTGATGAGCAGGCTGGCCCAAGTGTCGTAGTCCATGCCGTTGATTACGACCAACTGCGCGTTCGCGATGGCGATCGCGTCGGCCGGGCTAGACTGGTACTCATGTGGGTCGGTGTTCGGGTCAGAAACGATGCTGGTCACGTTCCCGTGGACACCAGCGAGCTGCGACACCAGGCTGCCCCAGAAGTTCTCGGCAGCGACGATGTTGATCACCGTGCCTACAGAGGAAGAGCCCTTGCTGTCTGAGGGTGACCTGTCTGTGAAGTACGCGTCGGTCGCGACGGCCACGACAAGTATCGCTACCACAGCTAAGGTCACCAGTATGGTCGACTTCCTTTGCACGTCTTGAGGGTGGACACTGGCGTTAATAAGATTAACTTGCATGTTATTGACACTCGTGTCACAACCGGACTTCTTGTATTATCTATTCCACTATGGAGTCCAGACATTTGATATGGACCGTTGCACCCTAGGACGTTTCCTGCCATCAGGCGCCTGACTGTAGGGGCTCAGACTGAGGGCGCGCGCGAGGGATAGTCATCGGCGCGAGTGGTCCCGGTGAACGCGAGGGCTCGGCCTGTGTGTTATTAGGACTGGGACGACCGCTTATATATGTGTTAATAACGTCGCGAAGGGGGCATGCCCATCATAAGCCTGTCCATCCCGGAGACTATGCTCAGGGAGATGGACGACCTAGAAGAGTCATATGGATTCACTGGTAGGTCGGAACTCGTACGAGCAGCCGTCAGGCTGATGGTGGACGAAGACCGTGAGCGCTCCTCGTTGTCAGGAGAGATAAGCGGGCTCGTCGTCGTCACCCACGACACGGACGAGGAGGAGCCGGTGACGAAGCTGAAGCACGAGTACGACTCCATCATCAAGACGCACATCCACAGCAAGTTGACGCCATCGACCTGCATTGAGCTATTCCTGGTTCATGGGGACGCGAAGAGGGTGGGCGCGATGAGCAAGGCGTTCCGCGCCCAAGACGAGATGAAGAGCTCCAAGTTCATCCAGGTCTAACAGCCTAGCGCGACGGACAGCGAGGGGCGGTCGACGGTCGGG
>JASHVX010000117.1 GCA_030044375.1 Nitrososphaerales archaeon
AACGCGCCTGCGAGCTTCGCAGCGTTCGCGATCACGTCCCTTGCAGAGTGAGGCTTTGCCTCCATCTGCGAGATTCCTCTCTGAAGGTCTATCACGACTAGCGCGGTCTTGGACTTGTTGATGCTCAGTGGTTCTGCCATGTTGCCCACGAACACCGAGTGGAGATTTTACTTAAGTCTTCGACACACGAATGTCCCCCATCGACCACGCAACAATGCCAGGGCTCCGGCGCGCCCTGCGGCTTCGCCGGCAAGCGGGTCCGACGACACCTTGCCTTAGTGCTTTGCGAAGTAGTCTGCGACCGCTCTGAAGGACTCCTTAGGCTCCCAGGGCATGTCCGGGTAGGTCGTGCCCCGCCTCTTGCCGCCCTCGTAGTACCTGACCAGGCTCATGCTCCCCATGTCGAGGTCGTACCTCGGGTCGTCGTCGTACGGCTTGACCTGTTCCATGAACGCTGAGACGAATGCGCCGTGGACGCCTGCGTCGTCGAGGATGGTCAGCTGGTCGACCAACTCGCGAGCCTGCAGGCCCTCATCTCGAACATGTTCTCCGCTCGTCAGCTTGGGTCTGACCAGCGCCCCCAGCAGAGGTAGCTTGTAGTGGAAGAACTGCGACTTGAAGTCGATGATGTTCCCGCCCAGGCCTGCCCCGTTGACCTCCGCTCCCTCGTAGGTCTGGACCCCGAACTCTGTTATGACGACAGGCTTTCCGGCCTCGAAGGCGGGCCTGAGCATGTCGGCGTACTGGTCTCTGTTCCGCGCGGACCTGTAGTAGTCTATGCCTACGAAGTCGAAGAGGCTCCAGTCGACCGACTCCCACGGGAGGGAGGCGTAGGCCATCCTGCCGCGAAAGACCTGCCTCGTCGAGTCAGCCACTCTTCGCAGGAACGTCTCGAACAGCCTGCTGTGGTCGGCCGCCTTGACGCGGGCGATAGTCTCCGCCAGGTCGGCGGTTTGCTGTCCCGCCTGACCTTGCCCTCTGAACTCCTTCGCTAGGCTCGCCATCCTCTCCACGACGTTTTTGCCCTGAAGGATGCCGTCGACGAAGAGGGTAAACTCACCGCCGACCACGAACACGACCCGTCCGGGATACTCCTCGTCCAGCTTCTCTGCTGCCTTTGCCGCTTTCACTATGTGAGCCAGCGTGGCTCCTTGGTCCTTGTCCCACACTGTCGGGCAGAACCAGACCTCCAGCCCTCGCTCCAACGCAGCCCGGGCGCTCGTGACGAGGCGGCCGACGTCCAGCCCGGTGATTCTGACCGCGTCGCAGTGAAGGTCGCTCTTGATTATCTCGAGTTCCCTTCGGACGGTGGCGGCGTCGAAGTGCGGACGCCAGTTGAAGGCCATGTATGACCCGGCGTCGTAACAGACGCCCTTCAGTTTCACCTATTGATCGCTCCCTGGAGGCGCCTTTCGCCCTGCACCCGACTAAAAAGCCTCGGAGGACGAACCCGACCCGAACGAAAGCCTTGCGGTCGGAGCATGTGGGCGTGGGGTGCTCAGACTCCGCGGCTGTCACCCGGGCTACCCTGTGGCTGACCTCACGCTCTCACCGGTCGAGATACTTCCGTAACTTAGGTCCTGCCTCTACTCCACGATTGATTCAAGGCACGATGCCTTCTGGCATGCTACAGGTTGCTGTAGCCAACACTCGAGTTTAGATTGGTAGCGGTCGTCCGTCTTATTTAGACTCTAGATCTTAGATAGGTCACACGCGCAAAGGCGCCTGGTCTCTGTGCAAGAAGGAGACAACGTTTGGGAGTGGTTTGGTTTCCAGCAGAATCCCTTCGACTTCTTGCCGCTTGGAGTGAACGCAGATGACAGGTCGCTCTTAGTTGGAGGAGGGGCTGAGCTCAAGAGGCTCAGCACCTTAGTGGCCAGCGGACATGGCGGCATCACCGTGGTCGAGGGCCGTGCAGGTGTCGGTAAGACGAGCCTCGTCAACGCTGTCCAGTACGACAAGTGGCGGTCGCGAGCCTGTCTCCCGTCATTCCAAGTGCTCCAGGTCCTAGCCAACACCGATCCGATTGGCTTCATGCTGTCCGCCTTCTCCACCAGCATCGGCTCCCTCGAGCTGACCAACCCTGGCGACGTGGACAAGAGCCCTGCTCTGAAAGCCGGCAAGACAATGGTTGCTCAAGCTGTCAGTACCGGCTGGAACTTCTCCGGCGGCCTTGCCGCCGGCGCTTTCGGCGGCCAGGTCGGTGCCGGGAGGACACCTGCGCCGACGTCGCCGCTTCTGGCCTTGATGCCGAGCATACTTGCCACAGCAGAGAGATGGTTCGACGCCACGAGCGAACTGGGCTGGTCAAAGTTCGTCATCCCGGTCAACAATCTGGATGTGCTGGAGGATGATCTGGCAGTTGGCTTCCTGAATGCGGCCCGTGACTGCCTCATCACCTTCGCAAGAAAGGGAGTGTGGTGGGTACTGATGGCCAGGGAGGGTTTCACCCCCGCGCTCGAGGCCAAGGCTCACAGGGTAAGTGGGGTGCTCTCGGGCCCGAGGTCCTCCGACAATGGGAAGGTCAGGTTCTACTGTGACATCGACAGCACCGACTACTACCCACACACCGCCTTCGCGGCAGCGCTCCCTCAGGTCAGGAACGCAATCAAGAGATAGGCCGCATGCCGACAGAGAAGTTCAGCTTCAAGAATCGACCTGATCATGGTGAACGAATCGGTCACGGCCGATGGTAAGATAGCGGGATACATGATTCCTAATCCCGAACGATACGAATGGAAGACCCTCAAAAGAGGCAAGTACCTCTACGACAAGTTCGACAACTTGATGATTCCCGAGAAGGAATTCGTCAAGGCTGCCACTAACTCGAAAAGCCTTCCAATATATTTGGATCCATCTGAGATAGAGGAAAGCGGGCTAGGTGACGCGGGATTCGAAGTATCGGTCATGACCATGTTTTGCTACATAGCTTCCGACAAGGAGAAAGCCTTGGCGATGGTCAGAGAGAGGCTGGCTCCTGCACTGGGAAGGCCCGCGGAGCAGCTCGAGAAGGCGCTCCCCTTTGGGAGCCCCGAAGAGTGTGTCGAGAGACTGCAGAGGCTTTC
>JASHVX010000118.1 GCA_030044375.1 Nitrososphaerales archaeon
CCGTGGTCACTATGATCTGCGCTATGCTGGTTATCCCGAGGGCGGTGAAGAAGGGCCTCTCCTTCCAGCTCAGCTTCTTCGAGGTGTCGACGAAGGGCACGGCTATGGCCATGAGTATGAGCAGCAGCGGCATGATGCCGCCCATCACGAACTTGTTGAACTCCGTCCTGAGGAGCGCGTAGATCCCCGTGATGTACCACTCTGGGATGGTGAGCGTGCCGACGCTCGGGTTGTACGGGGTCCCCAGCGCGACCGGGAAGACGGCGGCTATCAGCATCAGCCCGCCGACCACGGTGGCGACAACGGGTATGTCGAAGACCAGGTATCTGGGGAAGTGGATGAACACGAGCAGTATCATGATCATCGGCAGAATGAAGACGTGCGCGGCGTAGAGCCTCAGTATGAAGTCGCTGAAGCCGGCCCCGAATGTGGCGAGCCTGACCGTGCTCCCTATCACGGGTGAGGCGTTCGCCAGGGACGCGCCTATCTCTATGGCGAGGCCCGCCCTCTGGTTGAAGAGCAGGTCGTAGCCGGTGTACGCCTCGACGCCGGTGATCAGCCCGAGGATGACGCCGGTCACCCACAGCACCTCGTTCTTGATCTTGAACCTGCCGCTGAAGTAGTTGTAGTACATGTGCAGGATGGCGAGGAGCACCATCGCGTTCGAAGCGGTGTAGTGGATGTTCCTGATCAGCCAGCCTCCCGGCACGTTGTTGTTGATGTTGGAGACGCTCTGGAACGCGCAGGTGATCGTGCCGCAGCCGGCGAGCACGGGCTGGTAGTAGATCATGAGCAGGCCGCCTGTGACTCCGAGGACCAGGAACACTATCCCCGTGAGCATCCCCAGGTAGCCCATAGGGCTGACGAACCTCTTGGGGAACGTGTACTTCACGCCCATGTAGACGGTCCTCTCGAGGCCGTTGGTCAGCCAGTGATAGAGCCGCGAGATTATGTTCTCGCTGTTGTCGGTCTGCGCCATCTAGGGCGCCTCGCTCAGGTCTTTGACATTGGCAGGCACGCCAGCACAAGGAAGGATGAAGTTCTGATAGCTCTTGTAGTCGCGCCCGTAGCCTATCGTGCCGTCGCCTTCGATGGCGCCTCCTGCGACGCCTGAAGGAGGCGTGGTGGCGGTCTGTGTCCTCGGGTCGAGGTTGGGATAGAAGACATAGAGGTACCCGTCGCTGTCCGCCTGCAGCGTCATCATGGGTATCGCGTTGGTCGGGAACGGCTGGAGCGACGCGGGGCCCGCGATGGCCTTGCCCGCGTCAATCGGCTGTCCCTCCGGGTCCAGGGTGGGAAGCTGGTAGATGCTGCCATGGCATGGGCACTGGTACTGCTGAGCCGTCGGGATGTAGTTGGGGCTGCACCACAGATGGACGCAGACCTTGCTGTAGGCGACGAAGTCGGCCGCGGTCTTGTTCGCCCCGCCGAGGCTCTCCGGGAGCCGTATCAGCTCGAACTTCTGGAATGTGTTGGGGTTCTCGGCGTCCACCGTCGGGTCCCCCGAGGTAGGGTATGTGAAGATCCAGGCGGTGTTCGGCGGGAAGGTCGTGAGGTCGTTCACGTTCACTTGGAGCCCCGCGGCGGCGCCCCACTCGGACGGGTTGTCGTCGATGACCAGCTTCTGCAGATAGTACTGCGTCGCTCCTCCCGCCGTGACAGACGAGCTGAGGAAAGTGCCCCACGGGACGAAGGGTATGATCGAAAGGAGCGCGCTGCCTATGAGGGCCAGCTTTAGGAACGCACGGCGGCCGGAGTCCTTCGGGGCGGAGGGCCTCGCTGGTGTCGGCGCCGGAGCGGCCGCAGGCCTAGGCGCTGGAGCCGCAGGTCGCGCAGCCGTCGCAGGTGGCGCGGCCGTGACTGGCGCGCGCTGGGCAGGCGCAGGGGCCTGAGCCGGCGCGGCAGGCTGCTGCTTCTTTTCCTCCACAGAAGGATTCTGTTGAGAGGACGTGCTCCCTTCGTTCCCCTCACCCAACTGATGTCCGCGTGAAGGGCTGCGAGAGCCGCATTTAACCTTCGTCTCCCGGTCCGAATTATTCTGCCACCGCCAAAAACTTATACGCACTGTCTGAGGCGTGACCAATCGACATGAGCAAGAGCAGCTCGACGGCAGTCGGAGTAATCGTTGCGGTTCTAATAATCGGAGCCATCGCCTCCATCGGCTACTACCAGGTGGTGGTGGTAGGTTCGAAGGCGTCGTCGACGACGAGCACCACTACAAGCACCACCCAGGCCGCATGCACGCCGACCACATGTGCGTACGTGAACATATCGGCGGGCGCGAGCGGCTGCACCAACGCGAGCGACCCATGCGGGTTCTCACCAGCCACGATAACCGTGGTGCTGGGAGTAAACAACACTGTCATATGGACAAACTACGACGCGGCCGTGCACACGGTGACGCCAGTCACAGGGTCCGCGTGGGGAAGCTCGGAGGACCCAGGGATAATGCCGAACGGCAACTACACGTACACGTTCTCGTCGGCGGGGACCTACAACTACCACTGCATCTATCACGCCGGCATGTTAGGCGAAGTGATCGTAAAGTCATAGCCGCCCGAAAGCCCAAGTAACCTAGACGCAGTCGCCAAGACGTGAAGGTCATCTCCGAGTCCGGTCTGGAGGAACTCTCGCGCGACGCAGGGATAATCAGCATCAGGCCTCGTCTCGGATACGCGGCGTCCACGGAGGACGAAGTCTCGGAGGTGGTCGAAAGGGCCTGGAAGGAGGGCATCCCCCTGACGCCAAGGGGAGGGGGCACCTCCATCCCGAGCCAGTCGATAGGCAGCGGCATAGTCCTCCTCCAGGAAAGGTCGAAGGTCGCCTACTCGCCCGGGGGCTCGGTGACGTGCGAACCGGGGGTCGTGAAGGCCGACCTGAACGCGGCCCTCGAGCACGAAAACAGGTGGATGCCTGTCGACCCGTCGAGCTACAGGAGCTGCACCGTGGGCGGCATGGTCTCGAACAACTCCTCCGGGATAAGGACGCCGAGGTACGGCTCGACCATAGATTTCGTCACCGAGCTGAGTATCGTAGTCCCCGGCGCGGGCACCAGGAGGGCGCGGGCGACGCCCGTCGAGGAGGCCTCCCACGGGGACAAGACGGCGAGGTCGGTCGCAGACCTGCTCCTCGACAACCAGACGGCCATCGAGAGAGAGCGCCCCTCCGTCACGAAGAACTCGTCAGGTTACAGGCTGGAGAGAGGCCTCCGCGACGGCGTCCTCGACCTGCCGAGGCTGCTCACAGGGTCCGAAGGGACGCTCGGCGTCATCACCGAGGTCACCCTCTCGACGGCCGCAAGGCCCGAGTCGAGGGTCCTCTGCGTGGTCGAGGTCGGGCTCGAGGAGCTCGACTCGGCCGCAGCCGCGTTTCGGGAACACGACCCCACGGCCATCGAGCTGGTCGACAAGTCCGTCTTCAGGCGGGTCGGGCGCGAGGACCTCATCTCGAAGTATTCACGGACCGGCGGCGACTACCTCCTCTTCTGCGAGTTCGAAGGGAGCGAGGCGCAGCTCCAGGCCAAGCTTGAACAGGTCGTCGCCTCGAAGGCTTCAGGCTACGAGCCGCTCGTGCTCCAGGGGCAGTCTGAGGTAGCCGAGGCCTGGAACACGCGGAACGAGACGCTGAGCCTGGCCATGGGGATAAGGGAGGGGCGCCGGACCCTGCTCCCAGGCGTCGAAGACCTCGTGGTCCCCCCAGACAGGCTGAGCGACCTGGTGAAGCTGCTCAAGGACCAGTTCGAGAGAAGGGGCCTCACGTACATCTCCTACGGCCATGCGGGCGACGCCAACCTGCACGCACGCCCTCTCCTAGACCCCGACCTCCGCTCTGACAGGGCGGTCCTGGAGGAGATAATGGAAGAGTCCTTCGAGAGGGTCTGGGCCATGGGCGGGTCGATGACGGGCGAACACGGGGACGGGATGCTCAGGGCGCCCTTCGTCGAGAAGCAGTACCCGAAGACATACCACCTGATGAAGTCCCTGAAGGAGGTCTTCGACCCGAGGGGACTCTTGAACCCCGGCGTGAAGATCGCACGTTGACCGCCCTGGCGAGGAGGCGGGCTACGCGCACCGGTTCGGGGACGGAACCCTGCAGGGTGAAGAGGTCGACGACTGACCTCGACTCGGCACTGGTGAGGCCCGAGGACCTGACGAACACGACACCACCCGACTTCAGCCGCAGCCTTCTTCTCCTCCCCAGCTTCCTGTAGGCGAGCAGCTTCGACTCCGACCCTGAGGGGAAGTGGCGCCTGATCGACTCCTCGATGCCCGAGGTCTCCTTGTAGGTGAGGCATAGCACGGGGAGCCCGACCTTGCGGGCGAGGAGCTCGACGTCTATGATGTTGTACAGGCTTAGGACGGCGCCCGACACCATCAAGACGTTGACGTCGTTCCTCCTGAGCTTCCGGTATAGCGCGGCGATGGCAGCCGAAGCGTCGTCTCCTCCCACCGATGTCTTCCCTATCGCGAAGCCGTCGACGACGAGGTCGCTCCTCATCACGACGCCAGCCAGAGTCGAGGAGGGCTCGCCAGGCCTGAAGCTCTCGGCGACGCCCAGGGCCCTTATCCCACTCTTGTTCAAGTGGAGGTTCAAGGGAGCCGCTCGCGTCGAGCCAACCGAGACTTTTAACCTGTCAAGTACGGGGTTGCGTCGCTTGGCGGAGATCTACAACCTCGAGGCCGGCTCAGGCCTCGTAGAAGGCCTACTCGACATCGCGAGGAGGAAAAGGATCGCGACGGCCGCGGTCATGGCGATAGGCGGAGTCGACCGCCTTCGCCTGGCATACTTCAACAGCAAGGAGAAGAAGTACGAGGAGCATGACTACGAGGAGTTCTTAGAGGTGATAAGCCTCACCGGGAACGTCGCGCAGAAGGACGGCGCGCCCTTCCTGCATCTCCACGGGACCTTCGCGAAGAGGGACATGAGCGTCATCGGTGGCCACGTCTTCTCCGGGACAGTCTCACCGCTTCTCGAAGCGGTGTTCGTGCCGACTGCGAACACGGCCTACAGGCGCTTCGACGAGTCCAGAGGCATCACGTCGATCTACAAGATCCAACAGTCGCGCGCGGGAGGCAGGAGCAAGGCGAGGCGCAGACGAGGTTCGGTCTGACGCGGCCTCAGCTCAGTGGCTCTAGCTGTCTGTCGACCTGTACTGCCTTCCACTTCGGTCTGAGCAGCACAACCCCCATGGCTGCGGCTGCAAAGGCGAGCATCCCGGCCGCGTAGGCCAGCAACGAGACATCTACGTACGCTCCTGCCGCCAAGTCTCCACCGAAGTCGCCGTAGCTGCAGCCGGAGGATATGGCCCAGAGTGAGATGCAGTACTGGGCGAAGCCGCGAGGCACCACCCAATAGGTCGCGCCTTGCCCTAGGAGTTGGGCCGAGACCGACCGATAGTTGGGAGACGAGCCCGAGCTAGCGCAAAGAAAGTTGCAGACCGGCGGGACGGCAGGGTTGTACAAGACAGGAACGAAGAAGACCAGGATGCCCACCGACACCACGACGACTACCGACAGGGCTACGGCCTTTCTCAAGCCTCTCCAATGAGAAGTCGTCGATACTTACACCTTCGCCAGCGCGGCGCGATGCCGGGCCTGGATCTCCTGTGCGCGGAAGCGACGCAACCACCGTCGTAGCCCTCGGTTTGGGCTCCCAGGCGACTCCAGGGGCGTGGTCGCGCCGGGGCGGTCTGCGAGGGCGCCTTGGGCACGGGTGAGGCTCAGTCTAATGCCTTCAGGTCATTTGGACCTTCCCGTAACTCTGTGACATCACAGCCTCGCCGACTCCGGACGTAGCGCCACTATTAGGGGTTCAAAGGGTGCTTGGCCGCGAGAGGCAGGTCGAGGACGGTCAACACCCCCGGTCTCGCGCCTCCGACCCTCTCCACGGCGTGGACTACGAGGGCGACCGTGGCCGAGTCGCCGAAGACGCCCTTCTCGAACCTGACCTTGATGTCGGGGTCGCCCTTCACCTCTATGACGTCGAAGTCAGCCGAAGTGGTGGACATCTCCAGGTCCAGCCGCACCCGGCAGCTCCCGGCGGTGCCTTCGGCGAACTGCCTGACCCCCATGACGTAGCCCTCCCCTCCCAGGATGGGGAAGACGCCCTGCTTGAGGCCCTCGAGCCTGTACCCGAGGGAGAGCGCTATCAGGTGCGCCGACTCCGCCAGGCCGACATGGCCGAGCAGCCCCTCCGACAGCTCCTTGTCGAACTTCGCCTTTGCGAGCCCCACGCCTGTCTTCGCTTGGAGCTGCCGCCTCCGCCTGCCAACGTCCACCGACCTGACCACGTGGATGCTCTGTGGGCTCTTGCTGGCAGAGGCCACCACGGAAGGGACCCAGTCCATGACGAACCCCGGGTTGACGCCGACCCCTACGACCGTGGATCCCTTCGACCTGGCGAGCGAGTCGAGGGACGCCGAGAACTCTGTGCCCGCGAACTCAGGGAAGGCCATCTCCTCGGAAGTGGTGACCACGTCCACCCCGGCCGCGACGGCCCGCTCGAAGTCGGCAGCCACGTCGGCGAGCCTTGACCGCGTAGAGAAGACCACGACGTCGGCGTCTGCGAGCGAGACCTCGTCCAGCGACTGAGAGACCCTGAGGCCCAGAGGCAGGCCGGTCAGCTCCGCGACCGTCCTACCGACCTTGGCCTGGTCGCTGTCCACGACCCCGACCACGGAGTGCGACCTGTCCAGAAGGTACCTGAGTATCTCAGTGCCGATCGCCCCCATCCCGCACAGCACGACCCTTGCCAACTGCCGCGAGTCCTCGAAGCTTGTTAATAACGCATGTCGGCCGGCGCCATCCGGCCGCCCCCCGATACGGGCTACTTCGGCATCTTCATGAAATGAAGGCTGAGCATGAGCCCGCGGTCGGTGGCGCGGTAGTATCGCCCCTTCGACGAAGCCGACATCGCCTCGACCAGCCCCTCCGCCCTGAGCTCGGCCAGGGCCCTGCTCACGTGGCTGATGTGCTTCCTCTCCACAGAAGCGAGCTCAGTGGGCGTCATGGGGCCCCGCGAGAGGTCCAGCAAGACCTTGCTCCTGAC
>JASHVX010000119.1 GCA_030044375.1 Nitrososphaerales archaeon
GCCGCGTTCTGGATTATCGTGAGCCACTTGTTAGGGCCCTCGATTGAGACCCCGCTGCAGGTTAGCTTCGCAAGGTCGCGGAAAGTCTTAATTGGCAACCTCTCGGTCATTTGCCAGAGGTTCTTTGCCGGCCGGCATCTCTCTTCAGAGGAAGCTTGCTGCCGAGTTCTTCGGGACCTTCCTCTTTGTCACGGTCGGAGCGGGTTCCGCACTCGCTACTAGCAGCCTTGCCTCGACTGACCCTGCAGCCTTTCTCATCATAGCTGCCCTCGCGAACGGGATAGGCCTCGGCGTCGCTATCTCGATCACCATGGCGATTTCAGGCGGTGCGCTGAATCCGGCAGTTGCGATTGGGCTTCTTGTCGGGCGGAAGCTCAAGGCCATGGACACCGTTTCCTACATCGTCGCCGAGCTCGCAGGGGCGATCGTCGCGGGCTTGGTGCTCGTCGCCTCCTTCCCTCGCTCGCTCGGCAACCCAGTGGGATGGGGAGCCCCTAGCCTCGACCAACCGCTCCTTAGCGTCTGGCAGGGAATCGCGATTGAGGCGCTCCTGACCTTCGTCCTTGTCATGGCCGTGTACGGGACCGCAGTGGACCCGCGTGCCCCTCACATCGCCGGCCTGGGAATAGGCTTGGCGGTCGTGACGGACGTGCTGGTCGCCGGCCCTCTGACAGGGGCGGCGATGAATCCGGCGCGCGCCATGGGCCCGATGGTGGCAGGGGTCGTGGCCGGGCTGTCCTTCCCGAGCTACTGGTACATCTACTGGGTCGGACCCGTTCTGGGTGCTGTCGTCGCCGCCTTGGTCTACAGGTTCGTTCTCGAGAGCAAGGACTAGTCGGAGTCGCGAATATATACAACAGATGGAGACTCGAGCGGAACAATGAAGGCGTCTAACGGAAGGTTGACGAGAGAGCAGGCCAGAGAGGTCCTGCTGAAGATCGACGCCGCCGTGGGTGCCACCCAGGGGCGAGAAGCGCGCGAAGCGCTGGTCAATGCGCTCAGGTCGAGCGTGCCCACCTACTCGTGGGTCGGACTCTATGGCGTCGAAGGTAAGGACCTCGTCCTGGACGCCTGGACAGGACCCGCAGCCACCGAGCACACCCGGATCCCGATCGGGAAGGGCGTCTGCGGATTCGCTGCGAAGGCCGGGAGGACAGAGATTGTCTCTGACGTCAGCAGGGACCCGAGGTACCTGCAGTGCTTCCTGTCCACCAGGGCCGAGATTGTCGTGCCCGTCTTCAGAGACGGGGCCGTCATAGGAGAGATCGACATCGATAGCGACCAGCTGGACGCCTTCTCGACCTTGGACAGGGAGTTCCTCGAGGCCGTAGCGAGGAAGCTCAGCTCCCTCTGGTCCTGACCGGAAGACTATAACCTATGTTATATCCTTAAATAGACTGAGAGGGCCTTGGCGAGTTCGATGAAGCTCGAGATCAAGGACCTCCACGCCTCGGTCGAGGGGAAGGAGATCCTGAAGGGCGTCAACCTGACAGTGACCCAGGGCGAGACCCACGCGCTGATGGGCCCCAACGGCTCAGGCAAGAGCACCCTCGCCTACACCCTGATGGGCCACCCCAAGTACCAGGTGACCTCCGGCCAGGCTCTCATCGACGGAGAGAGCATCCTGGGGATCACGCCGGACAAGCGCGTCAAGAAGGGCCTCTTCCTCGCGTTCCAGTATCCGGTCAGCGTCCAGGGCGTCAGCATGTTCTCCTTCCTGAGGGCGGCATACAACAACTCCCGCCCAGCCGGCACAGACCCTCCGACCATCTTCGAGTTCAGGGAGGTCGTCGCCGAGAAACTGAAGATGCTGGAGATGGACAACGCCTTCCTCACGCGCTACCTCAACGAAGGCTTCTCCGGCGGTGAGAAGAAGAGGGCTGAGATACTCCAGATGGCCCTGATGCAGCCGAAGTTCGCTGTCCTCGACGAGACGGACTCCGGGCTCGACATCGACGCGCTCCGGATAGTAGCCGAAGGCATCAACAAGGTCTCTGGTCCCGGCACCGGCATGCTGCTGATCACCCACTACCAGAGGATATTGAAGTACGTGAAGCCGCAGTTCGTCCACGTGATGTACCAGGGGAGGATAATCGAGTCCGGAGGCGAGGACCTCTCCAGGCTCCTCGAGGAGAAAGGCTACACCTGGATCAAGGGCTACGGCGGCGAGGAAGAGGCGCCGACCCAGCCGGCCGCATAACGCTTTTAATGGAGAAATAACCTATGTTATATTCAGTGGTGAGATGATGTCGAAGACAGACATCGTTACCGAGGACTACAAGGAGAAGTACGGCTTCAGCGACCCGGTCGACTCGTACGCAGTCCGGGGTGCGAAGGGGCTCAGCGAGCGCGTGGTCCAGGAGATAGTGCGCATCCACGACGAGCCCGCGTGGATGGAACAGCTCAGGATGAAGGCTCTGAGGTACTTCCTTGACAAGAAGCCTCCGGCATGGGCGCCCGAGCTGGGCGAGATCGACTACCAGAGCTTCTACTACTACGCCAGCCCCACGAAGAAGGCCGCCGACTCGTGGGACCAGCTCCCGGAGTACATCAAGAACACATACGACAAGCTGGGGATAAGCGAGGCGGAGAAGAAGTTCCTCTCGGGTGTCGGGGCGATCTACGAGAGCGAGGCCGTCTACCACAGCATCCAGGGCGAGCTCTCCAAGCAGGGCGTGGTGTTCTCGGACACGGTGACCGCCCTCAAGGAATACCCTGACATCATGAAGAAGTACTTCGGCACAGTCGTGCCCTACCAGGACAACTACATCGCCGCACTTCAGACCGCGGTCTGGAGCGCCGGCAGCTTCGTCTACGTCCCCGAGGGGGTCAAGGTGAGTA
>JASHVX010000120.1 GCA_030044375.1 Nitrososphaerales archaeon
CAGGGTAGCATAAGGCTGGTAATGACCATGTACGGCTCCACCACCTTCAAGACAGGCTACACGCCCTTCGGCGAGGGGTACGAGGCGACCGGGTCGAGCCCGATCGATTACATAGGGCAGGCCTGCGACTCGGTCACAGGCCTGTGCCTCATGGGAAGCAGGTTCTACTCCCCGCTGCTGGGGAGGTTCCTCCAAAGGGACAATAATCCAGGCAACTCCCTCATCCCGTTGATCCAGAACGCGTATGTCTATTCCGCGGACAATCCAATGACGTACAGCGACCCCACAGGGCACAGCTGGTGGAGCGGTCTCCTCGCCAGCATACAGGCGACAATCAAGTCAATGCCCACTGCTGCCGGCGCCGTCGCTCTTGTCGCGCCAACCGCTACATCATACGTTGATAGGATAAGCGGGGCGGTGCACAAAGGCATTTCAGCCGTAGGCAGCTGTCTTGAGCACGTTTGTGGCGCTCTATCGGTTCTCGCCGGGGGCGCATCGGTCATAGCGGCCGCGCTTGTCGGTATTGCCATCGGCTCAGCATTGGTTGCAACCGGACTATTCGTTGGTGTAATCTTCCTCTCCTTCGGAATCGGTTTCACAATCGACTATCTACTCGCATATCGCGGAAGGTCAACGCCTAGCGGTGCAATAGGCGCCTTTTATGCCGGCTTGACAATCATAGTCCATCCGTTCGACCCGACAGAGGAGCCAACAGATCCGTTCGGGGTGCCGTGAGACTGCTACTAGGTGACATGTCAATGACCAACCGGTTTGCGAAACGCAACAAGGACCCTAGTCAGGAGACTAACCAAGAGCCTCTCTACAGCTTCACATTCGCCCCGGGTATGCTGATGCATCTGGGATTCCTCGCTCTCTTTATCCCTCTCGCATTCGAATCGGCAATGGCTGCTTTGCGAACGGCTTCCCTTGAGAACCTAACGGGCCTGTTGTTGGGAGTCGCCTTTGATGTGTTCATGGCGGTCGAGGCGTGGTGGTGGTCAACTGTGCCCGTACACCGGGCCGCCTTCTACAAGGACCACTTCGTGGTCTCAGCAGGGGCCAGGAGGACTATGTCCTATCAGATGATCTCCCACGTCGAGAGGACTTCGTCGCGTTCGCCCTTTATCCTCTTCGGAGGACTCCTTCGAATATCCACTTACGAAGCCACTTCGTACGTGGTTCCAGCAATCGCGAGGAACAAGACGACTAACGTGGACCTATACTCGTGGCTGTCACAAAGCATCCCTGCTGGTGCGGCGACGCTGCCAAGTTAGGGACTGAGTGAAGAAGGGGGAGGAGTAAAGCTGCCCATGACATGTTACGGCTCCACCACCTTCAAGACCGGGTACACCCCGTTCGGAGAGGAGTACGAGGCGACAGGGTCGAGCCCGATCGATTACATAGGGCAGGCCTGCGACTCGGTCACAGGCCTGTGCCTCATGGGCAGCAGGTTCTACTCGCCACTCCTGGGGAGGCTCCTGCAGAGGGACACGGACCCTGGCAACACTCTCCTGCCACTGAGTATGAATGCGTATGTCTACTCCGGAGACAACCCTACGACGTACAGCGACCCGACTGGGCACAGCTGGTGGAGCGGAGTGTGGGATTTCATGGACTCCATCGAACGGGTTGACCTGTTTGTCATGATGACCGCACTCACCGCTGCCGAAATGGCAACATGCGATGGCGTAGTCGCAAGCGAACAGATCGCTGATGACGTTGGGGGCTGCATCAGACAAGCATGCGGTGCGGCCTCTGTAGCAGGCTTCGGAGCAGGCCTGATAGCTATAGGATTGTATTACATCTTCCTTGATGGGGCTGCGGTAACCATTGGTGGCCTGATTCTACTCGGCTTTGCCGCTGTTGGGGGTCGGATTCGCGATAGGATACATCGCGGCAAATGGCTGGAGTTCGACTCCTCAGGGAGCCCTACATGCTTTTTCGAGGGAATCACGTTCTTCTTGCGTCCCCTTGACCCCTTGGGTCCTCCCGAATTCCACCACCTCCGGGGACTTCCCGTGACTCACGCTGCGCACTCATTGTACTTGCCTAATGGCTTCAGTATGCTTCGCGGGGGGGAGTCCAAGTCGATGAATCAACATGAGGTACAGAAGGGCCGTTCGACTCCGCTCTTCACCTTTTCATGTCTTCCAACGGTGATCGCACCCTTGCTTGGAGCGGCACTATTCGTCCCCGTGGGCGTTGTTTACGCTCTGGACTTGCTCTACTCGTTCACCCTGTGGAACCTTTGGGGCTTCTCGATTTGTCTCGTCCTTGACCTGGCTCTAGTCTACACCGTGAAGTCGTGGTGATCTCTGCCGATTCACAAGGCACTCTTCTTCCGGGACCACTTCACAGTCAGTCGGAGGAGTACTGTGGAGACCCTGAAGTATGACGACATACTATCCGTGCAGAAGATCAAGTCTCGTTCACTGACGAACGTAGGAACTCTTGTTCGAATATCAGTCAAGGGGAGTGACGGGGAACTGACAGTTCCGCTGAACCCAAGAAACCGGAAGTTGAAGATGGACCTATTCATATGGCTAGCGCGAAGGACAGCACCCTGAACCCCTAACTCTCCGCTCCTTTGACCTATCTTCGAGCTGTTGCTTTACAGTCTGTCCATGCTCTTCCACTTCGTTCATCAGTCGCTGGACTAGGGGTTGGACGAGGTTCTCTCTTCAGTATGCTAAAATCAAGAAGGTGGACTTCGAAGTGCAGGAAAGCGACTACGAGAAACCAAGTCGTCCTGCTCTCCATACCCGCGTTGAATTGGAGGTTGCACATCAAGCGAGCTTAAGCAGTTCGTGCAACGAAGTTAACAGA
>JASHVX010000121.1 GCA_030044375.1 Nitrososphaerales archaeon
GACCACAACCACAAGTAGAAGAACCATCAGTACTACGGCCGGCGGTAACCTGTTCATCTCCCAGGCCCCATCGAATCTGTGGGCCTGGTTATAAGAATCTTATAGTCATCAAAGTGAAAGGGTCTGTCTAGTGAAATCGCAAACAGCTCTCGTATTCCCCAGTTCGTCTCTACAAGTCTACCGGGCGTTGCCCAGCGTGAGTGCCATGTCAGCTGAGGCATCCATTGGATCTGACCAACTTCGACCTAGCCTCACGGCGTCATTCCCTAACCATGGGCTTCGATGAATGCGATGGATGCGTTCACGGTCGCAACCCCACGACCTGTCGGGCCTGGCGGTCTCTGCGGGCTAGTAGTCCACAGAGTACTTCCGCAAAAGATACCCACCGAATGGGAGGAAATACCGTGATATGGAGGCGTGTGCCTTGTTTGCGACGGCAAAGGTCAGAGCGGGAAGCGAACTGCGAGCCTCGCTCAGAGTCGATGTGGTATTGACGGCTGGAATTTCCGTGTTGTTACCGACCTCACTTGGCGGCAGGGAAATGATGATCATGGTTCCGTTCGAACTTGCATTAGAGGAGTCGATTCCTGTGTAGGGGTCTGATAGCAACCTGTCGTAATCATTTATGCTCATTGCCCAGGTGTTGTTGCCAAGGTAGTGAGCCACGTAGGTGCCAGTCGGATCCCTTATGTACAGCACACCTACGCTGGGTGAGCTGACTGAAGAGCTATTCGCGGTGATGGGAACGACTGGCGCCAGAATCACGAAGGCAGTCGCTCCGAGCGCAAGTATTGTCAGAAGGCGGAGGCTCGGCTTCAAGCTGGCCACCAATGGTAGGACGTCTGCAGATATAAGTTCCACCCCGTAAACTAGGAAAGATGGATATACCGGGAGGCGGAACTTGAGGCAGGTTTCGCCGACACCAATTGAGATGACGCCAGGTCGTGGTGGCGGTGCTTCTGGTCTTCGCCGTTGCAGAGATTTCCCTTGCATTGGCGTCATTTCCAAAGGCAATCGGCGTCAGTAGCGGTCCGGCGTCTTCCAAGGGGCAGGGAACAGAAGCCGGAGAGAGCTACGAGAGCTTTCTCCTGTCGTCCGAATCCCTACGCCTGAGCGCAGTGGGGTGGCTGGCTGCAGGACTGGTAACGCTTCAAGGGCGCGTGGGAGTCGTCCAAGGCCAATACTCGTGCAACTGCCCCGACTTCGTTCAGAGGCACGCCATAATCGAGGCGTGGAAGCACATCGTGGGAGTGCGCCTGTGGATTGCCGCCAGAGTCGAACTAGAGCAAGCGCCTAAGCCACAGGTCTTCGCTGAGGACGCTATCCAGTGCGCGAAGTGCGGGAGCATCCGCGTAATCAGATACGGGCGCTCGGCAGGGAAACAGGTCTTCAAGTGCAACGACTGTCAGACCAAGTTCAGGGAGGGTTTGGTGAAGGGCGCGAAGTATTCGCCCGAGATGGTGAGCCTAACCCTCGACCTGCATTTCTCGGGAATGAGCACGCGAAAGATCGCCCGAGCCGTGAACGACCAGTTCGACCTTCACCTAGGGCCTAGTTCGGTCTATCGCTGGATTCAGCGCTATGTCCCGATGGTCAGCGAGTATGTGAACACCCTTGCGCCTCAGACCTCCGAGACATGGCACGCGGACGAACTGTTCGTGAAGATGAAGGGCGGCGAGCAAGAGAAGCAATACGGTCAGAGGAACATGGCTTACCTCTGGAATGTGATGGACAGAAAGACGAGGTTCCTGCTCGCGTCCAAACTGTCCCAGCACAGGGACGACAGCGGGGCCATCGCCGCCATGCTTGAAGCAAAGAAGAACGCTCACAGCTCACAGCCCGAGCGAATCTTCACGGACGGCCACAGGTCATACAGGGAGGGAATCTCGTATGCTTGGTTCCACGACCACAAGCCCGAGCACATAGCGAGGGCCGGAATCAAGAAGGTTCCCCACGCGAACAACAACCGAGTGGAACGACTGAAGGGGACTTTGAGGGAGCGCGTGAAGGTTCAGCGCGGCTGGAAGTCGATGAACACGCAGATAGCCGAGGGCATGAGGATTCACTATAACTTCGTCAAGCCCCATAAGGCCCTAGACGGACAGACTCCGGCGGAGGCCGCGGAGATAGGCGTTCAGGGCGATGACAAATGGTTCGAGTTAGTCAAGAAGGCGCTTACCACCGAGTTGAAGAAATGATGGGGCCAAGCGAGAAGGAGCCAGTCAAGATTTTCAGAGATTTCAACGACCCGATGGAGTTCGACTCGCAGGGCAGGCTCTATCTTGGTTATCCGATGGTTGATTGGGAATTGAAACCTATCGAGCCGAAGAACGGAATGGTGGCACTGGTGGGGGAGGAAGACATGATGCCCCCCGCGCCATACAGGTGCGTAATCGAGAAGCAATGGGGCATATGGAGGGCACGCCCGACTGACCCAGCCGTCGTCGAAGACTGGAGGGATGCATTGAGCATCTCGACAGAGACCTTGTATCTCAGGCTCAAGCAACGAGCCGAGAAGGTGAAACGGGACTTGGATGACTCCACGCGCAAGGAAGTCGAGAGAATCCATGCCACCCGAGGTGGAACACCCTGAGCGACCACCCAGAGACGGAGCAGAACCGAATTCTAAGCGGGCCTGGTGGGATTCGAACCCACGGCATGCTGGTGGCTCCCGTAAGGCTAAGAGCCAGCCGTTGCACGATCAAGTCTCTCTAACCTGGCTTCTCGCGGCGCGCAGCCGCTCTGAGCCACAGGCCCGCCGTCCCGCCCACCCTCCAAGTGGATTAAAGAATTGTCGAGCACCTCTCGCATCTCCGGAGCCCGTGAAAGGACTGCCTGCCGCCTTTTTATGACCATGCGGCAGGACCGACATAGGGATGGGCAAGGTCGCGAACGGCCTCTTGGACCTGGTCGGCGACACTCCCATGGTACGGCTGAACAAGGTCACCACGGGAGTCAGGCCAAGGATCTTCGCCAAGCTAGAGTTCCTCAATCCCGGGGGCAGTATCAAGGACAGGATCGGTCTCGCGATGGTCCTCGACGCGGAGAAGAGCGGGCTCCTGCGTCCCGGCTATACGATAGTGGAGCCCACCTCCGGCAACACCGGCATGGGCCTCGCTCTGGCCGCGGTCAGCCGGGGATACAAGCTCATCTTCACGCTTCCTGACAAGATGAGCAGGGAGAAGATCGACCTCCTCAAGGCGGTCGGGGCCAAGGTCGTCGTGACGCCCACGCGCCTGCCCCCCGGGCACCCTGACAGCTACATCGAGGTCGCGAAGAGGATAGCGCGGGAGACGCCGAACTCGTACATGCCGAACCAGTACAGGAACGCTTCGAATCCGGGCGCCCACTTCGAGACGACCGGCCCTGAGATCTGGTCGCAGACACGAGGTAAGGTGGATGTCCTGGTCGCAGGCGTAGGAACCGGCGGCACGATCTCGGGCACCGGCCGCTATCTCAAGGGCAAGAGGCCTTCCATACTGGTCGTCGGAGTCGAGCCGCAGGGCTCGATCCTCGGCGCCCGCTTCCGGAGGACCGAGGTCCGGGCCCACCAGTACGAGGTCGAAGGGATTGGGGAGGACTTCATACCCGAGACCCTCGACATGGGCGTCATCGACGAGTTCGTCACTGTGACGGACAAGGAAGCCCTCCTGATGACGAGGCGCCTCGCGAGGGAGGAAGGGATGCTCGTGGGCTCGTCGTCAGGCGCCGCCGTCTTCGGCGCCCTCAAAGTCGCTAGGCGACTCGACTCCTCGAAGACCCTGGTTGTCATCCTGCCCGACACCGGACGCAGCTACCTGAACAAGGTGTACAACGACTCGTGGATGGCGGACCGCGGGTTCATACCCGGAGGGGGCCTCCTGCCTGTCAGGTCCGTCTTGAGGTCGAAGCCGAAGGGGAGGACCACAGTGGTCACGGTACGCCCAGATGACGACGTCGGGAAGGCGGTCCGGCTGATGTCCTCTGCTGGCGTCTCCCATCTGCCCGTCGTCAAGGGAGGGCTCATGCTCGGGAGCCTGAACGCAGCACAGCTGCTGGGCGGGCTCTCCGAGAGCCCTAGCCTTCGTGTCGCAGAGCTGATGGGTCCTCCCTATCCGACCATCGGGGGCGGCGCGTCGGTCAGGTTCCCCGCCGGGAGGGTGGCTGCTTCTGGGGCACTGGTCGTGGTGGAACACAGCAAGGTAACAGGAATTATAACAGTCACCGACGTGGTGAGGTACCTTGGCGGCCGGTAAGGGTCTCAAGTTCGGCACCAGAGCGGTGCACGCTGGAGAGGAGCCTGACTTCGCCGCGACCGGCGACGTGGTGACTCCCATCCACATGTCTGCCACCTTCGCAAGGAGCGACGCAGAGAAGCCGACGAAGGGCCTAGAGTATTCGCGCACGGGCAACCCGACGCGCCTAGCCCTCGAGAAGCGACTCGCGTCTCTCGAGAATGCGAAGCACGCCCTCGCCTTCTCCTCGGGGATGGCAGCAGAGACGACCCTCCTGCTCTCAGTACTGAAGAGCGGCGACCACGTGGTTGCCGGCAACGACCTCTACGGGGGCACGGTCCGTCTCTTCGAGTCGACGCTGAAGCGGTTCGGGGTCACTGCCTCCTACGTCGACACGACGCGACTGTCGGACGTCGAGGAGGCCCTCCGCAAGGACACGAAGCTCCTCTGGGTCGAAAGCCCTTCGAACCCGTTGATGAGTATATGCGACATACGGGCTGTGGCGCGTATGGGGCAAGCGTCAGGCGCCATGACCGTAGTCGACAACACCTTCGCCAGCCCCTTCCTCCAGAATCCGCTGGACCTCGGCGCCACGGTCGTCGTCCACAGCACGACGAAGTACATCGGCGGTCACAGCGACGTGGTGGGCGGGGCCATGATGACCTCGGACCGCAAGGTCCACGACGCAGTGCGCTTCAACCAGAACGCCCTCGGGGCAGTGCCTTCTCCCTTCGACTGTTTTCTCACTCTGAGGGGGTCAAAGACCCTCGCCGTCAGGATGGAGAGGCATTGCGAGAACGCCGCGGCCGTAGCCGAGTTCCTAGAGCGCAGCCCCAAGTTCTCTCGCGTCAACTATCCGGGGCTGAGGAGCCACCCGCAGTTCGAGCTCGCCCGCCGCCAGATGAGGATGCCCGGAGGGATGCTCTCTGCGGAGATGAAAGGGGGGATGCGCGCAGCCAAGGACCTCCTCAGGAAGCTTAGGGTCTTCGCCACGGCGGAGAGCCTGGGTGGCGTCGAGAGCCTGGTCGAACATCCCGCGAGCATGACGCACGCCAGCATCTCCAAGGAGATGAGAGAGAGGAACGGTCTGACCGACGGCCTGGTCAGGTTCTCCGTAGGCATCGAGGACTCCGAGGACCTGGTGGCCGACCTGCGCTCGGCTCTCGGGTGACCGCTGCGCTCGCTTTATAGCGCCCTGACGCGGCGCGCCACGGCGATGTACACCAGCACGATCGTCGACGACGAGGCTCACTGCATGGACGTCATGCGGGGAATGGAGGACGCATGGGAGAAGAAGGACGAGTCATACTTCATCCAGGTGCTGAGTCAGGAGCCGAGCCTTGTCCTGCGCGTGCACGCCGTGTGCATATTGGCGGAGGTCGGCGGCGAGAAGAGCATCCCGGCCCTCGCCGACGTCCTGTTCCACGACCCCGACCCTTTGGTCAGACACGAAGCCGCCTTCTCTCTTGGCCAGATAGGGCTCTCAGAAGGCAACAAGGCACTCGCGAAAGCCATGAGGAGCGACCGCGACCCCATAGTGAGGCACGAGTCCGCAGCCGCGCTGGGCTCGATCGGCAGCGCCGAGGCGGAGGGGTGGCTGAAGGAAGCCCTCGCAGACCCGGAAGAGATGGTGAGGAACTCGGCCAAGGCCTCCCTGTTCAACATCGAGTTCCTGAAGAAGTACTCCAGGGGCTCGACCGCCAGGGACCGGGCTCCTCGACCGTAACCACTCCAACCCTTAAGACGTGCCCTCGGCCCACAGCCACCGCGCTTTGAGGCTTGAAGGCAAGCGGGCCCTCGTCACAGGCTCTTCGCAAGGCATAGGCGAGGCCATAGCCCGGCTCTACGCAAAGGAAGGTGCCAGCGTGGCTGTCAGCCACAGGCAGGGTCCGGGGCACAAGGACACGGTGGTCGAGTCGATAGTCGGCGGCGGTGGGAGAGCCTTCGCGGCGCACTGCGACGTCTCCGACCCGGGGAGCGTCAAGACGATGTATGACGAAGTCGAGCGCGAGCTCGGAGGTCTTGACATCTTGGTCAATGCGGCCGGCCTCTCCGACGGGGCGATATGGGGCGCGGCCGTCCGCGACATCACGCTGGACATGTGGAGGAGGGTCTTCGCGGTGGACGCCTTCGGGACGTTCATCTGCACCCAGGGGGCCCTCAGGCTGATGGAGCACGGCTCGGTCATCAACGTGGCATCCACGCCCGCCATCTCGGGCGACACCGAGGGCCTTGTCTACGGTTCGGCGAAGGGGGCTGTGATATCTATGACCCGGATGCTGGCGAAGACCCTCGCGCCTGACATAAGGGTGAACTGCATGGCGTTCGGGTCGTTCGACACCGTCTGGCTGTCGTGGCTCAGCAAGGACGAGGCGGACGCCTACAGGAAGGCGATCCCCGCGGGACGCTTCGGCAAGCCAGCCGACGCGGCCAACTTGGCCCTGTTCTTGGCGAGCGACGAGTCAAGCTTCATGACCGGGCAGGTGGTCGTACTCGATGGCGGCGAAGTCCTGCGTTGACGCGGTCGCCTCAGGACTCCGAGATCTTCTGCAGGCCGCCCTTCTCCTCGATCTTCGCCAGCGCCGCCTCTATTTCGTCGGAAGGACGGACCACCCCTTTCTGGATCGCGTCCTTCCAGAGGCCGACGTAGATCTCCAAGCCTTGCCTGACCTGCTCCGGCCTTTCGTCCTTCTTCGCCTCCAATTCCTTCAGGTACTCGTCGACGCTCTTCGACTTCGTCACGGGCCTGCTCTCCCTTCCCCTTCCTTCGACCTGACCGACATGCTCAGACCAGCTTGGCCTCGCCGCCGACCCCCGAAGGGTAGGCCTTGAAGCCGAGCCTCCGGACCGCCCGAAGCACGGCCGGCTGGTGCTTCTCCGAGGTGTTGATGAAGACCGAAGGCCCTGTCTGCATGGAAAAGTAGGCTGTCGTCCCCGAGTCCCTCAGCGCCCTCACGCACCGGATGACCCTGAGAGTCGCCTCTGTCATGATGATCATCCTGCTCTCCCCAGTCATGGTAAGGGCGTGCAGCTCCAGGGTGTCCCTTTCGGCGAGGACTCCGAGGGAGTCGAGGTCGTTGCCTCTGATCGCCTTCTCCATCTCGTCGCACCTCTTCTGGGCCGACTCCACGCGGGCCCCGAAGAACGGAGACGTAAGCACTTCGCGGTGCGCGTCCTCGGTCCTCACCTTCGAGGGCAGAGGGACGATGACCATCCTCAGGTCCATGTCTCGCCGATCCGCGAACCTCTCGGCGTACGTGCTCTCGTCGTCCTTTCCCGCGTAGAGCCTGGAGAAGCCGCCGACGAGGGATCTCGCCGCCGAGGCCGCGAACAGCCGCGCCACCCGGGAGAGCGCCACGAGGTCCGGGCTGCCGCCGACCAGCCTGTCGTGCAGCAGTAGTGTAAGCGCCGCCCCGGCCGAAGAAGAGTATCCGATACCTTTCGCCTTGTCCGAAGGGACGTTCCTGCTGTCGATGCGGAAGTCGCGCACGTCTGCCCCCTTGCCGAGGCTCGATACCACCGCCATGAGCCTGGCGTTCGCGGAGTCGCTGCCCTTCCCCTTGATGAAGACGCCTCCCTTCCTCGCATCGTCTATCTGGGCCTCCGTCTTCATGCAGGTTGTGTTGACCGAGATGCTGTCGTGGTACGGCAACCTCAGCCCCCAGTCCTTGAGGCCGTGATACTTCACCAGGGCCTGCATCGTGAACG
>JASHVX010000122.1 GCA_030044375.1 Nitrososphaerales archaeon
TGACGGCGGCCATGATGCTGTTCCTCGGGCTAGGCTCGATGTCGCTGTCGAAGAACCTGATCAAGACGATAATGTCGTTCCAGGTGATGGTGTTCGGGGCCAACCTAGCCCTCTTCGCGTCTGGGCTGGGCGGCCAGCCCTCGCTGACCTCGCAGTCGCTCGTCCTGTTCTCCATCGCGGCCGGGGCGAGCACAGAGGCGGTGGGACTGGCCATCATGGTGATGGTCCACAGGAAGTACGGCACCCTGAACCCGTCTGAAGTGAGGAGGCTCAGGCGTTGAACCCTTCTGCCTGGCTTCTGTGGCTCATACCTCTTGCCTCGGCCCCCGTCGTGCCGGCGCTGGGCAGGCTGGACAAGCGGGCGTGCAAGTGGTTCGCGGTCGCAGTCGGCGGGGCCACGGCCCTAATCGGGCTGGAGATGGGGCTCACCTTCTCAGGTCCTGCGCAAACCCAGACCCTAGCCTGGGTCCCTTCCCTGGGGGTGGCGCTGGAGGTGCAGGTCGACGGGGTCTCCACGCTGCTCGGCGCGTTCGTGGCCCTGCTGTCTTTCGCGATAGTCGTCTACGCCGCCGGGAACATGGAAAGGGAGAGGGGGCAGGCGAGGTTCTACTCGCTCGTGCTGCTGTTCGTAGGCGCGATGCTGGGCCTCGTGATGGCAGGGAACCTGGTCCAGCTCTACGTCTTCTGGGAGATCGTCGGAATCTGCTCCGCCTTCCTGATAGCCTTCTGGAACGACAAGGAGAGCGCTAGGAAGGCGGGCATCAAGGCGTTCTTTGTGACGAGGGTCGGGGACGCGGCGCTCCTCCTTGCCGTCATCTTGATCCTGACAAGCATAGGCACCACCAGCCTGAGCGGGATAGCGGCGGCTACGAAGGTCCCCGGCACGGCCAACTGGACGCTGATCGGGTTCCTGGTGCTGGTCGGGGCTATGGGCAAGTCGGCGCAGGTCCCCTTGCACGTCTGGCTGCCCGACGCGATGGAGGGGCCCACTCCCGTCAGCGCGCTCATCCACGCCGCCACGATGGTCAACGCCGGCGTCTACCTCCTCGTGAGGCTCTACCCGGTACTCGCGACGTCGCAGGCGCTCCTATGGTCGGTGCTCGGGGTCGGCCTGCTCAGCATGGTGGTGGGAGCCGTGTGCGCCTGCGCAGCCGACGACCTGAAGCGCGTCCTCGCGTACTCTACGATAAGCCAGCTCGGCCTGATGTTCGCGGCGATAGGGCTCGGGAACTGGCAGGGCGCCGTGTTCCACCTCGTGAGCCAGGGGGTCTTCAAGGCGCTCGCGTTCATGGCTGCGGGATCCGTCATCGAGGCCGCGGGCACGCGGAGGATGGACGAGATGGGCGGCCTCCGGACGATGAAGGTCACATACGTCGCATTCCTCGCCGCCGCGCTCGCGATGATAGGCCTCCCTCCTTTCATAGGGTTCTGGACGAAGGACGCCATCCTCTCGGCTGCGCTCACGACCAACCAGGCCGCCTTCGCCGCAATAGCCGTCGGCTCTGTCCTTACGGCGTACTACAGTTTCCGCGCCGTCTTCAAGGTATTCCAGGGGCCGAAGAGAGAGGGCGTGGGAGAGCCGCCCGCCCTGATGGCCGGCCCGATGGTAGCGATGTCAGCGACTGCGGCCTTCGGCTGGCTGCTGCTCGACTATCAGAAGCTCCTGCCATTCGGATTCAGCCTCGACCCTCCGGCGCTCGCTGCCTCCATGTTTGCGCTCGTCTCCGGGGTCATGGTGTCGTACTACGCGTTCGTCATGAAGCGGGAGGAGACGAAGGCGGCGCTCGCGTCTCACAAGGCCGCCGGCCTCCTGAAGAAGGCGCTGCTGCAAGGGCTTGGATTCGACGAGGCGTACGGGCGGCTCTCCAGGCTCGTGACGGTGTCCCTCTCGGAGGCGGCGCTGCTCATCCAGACCGGTGACTTGGACACCAACGCGATGCTTCTCCTCGCGGCCTTGCTCACCCTTCTCCTCCTCGTCGCCGTCGGAGGGCTCTGACATGTGGCTCACCGGCATCATGGAGGTGCTCTTCGCCGGGGCGATGGTGTCCGTGGTCGTCGACACGGGCCGCGCCAGGCTCGGTGGGCGAAGGGTCCTCGCCGTCGGGGCAGTCGCGGCCGTCTCGCTGAGCGCGTGCCTCGCAGAGTTCCTGGCGAACTGGTCGCAGGCGCAGAGCGGGCCCGTCACTGCGACCCCGGTCGTCTCGGCCTTCGCCACGCTCTACACCGTGGACAAGTTCGGCGCCTTGGTGATACTCACGGTCCTCGTGGTAGGCCTGGCGGTCGCCGTCTACTCCGCGACCAGCGTCGGCGAGAGAGACAACGTCGGGCTCTTCTTCGCCCTGCTGCAGATCATCGTGGCATGCGCCGTGGGCCTAGTCTCGGCAGGCGACCTGTTGACCGTCTTCCTGTTCTGGGAGGGCGTGAGCATCTCCGCCTATGGCCTCGTCTCGTTCGAAAGGCGCGATGTGTCGCTCGAGGCTGCGATGAAGTATTTTTTCATGGCAGCGTCTGGGAGTCTGATATACCTCTACGGAGTGGCTCTGACCTACTCGGCGATAGGTAGCATCAGGCTCTCCGAACTGCCTTTGCTCCTGTCGTCGGGCAGCCTCGGCCTCGCCTCGCTTCTGCTGATGCTGCTGGGGCTGGGCGTGGAAGCCGCGCTGTTCCCCGTTCACATGTGGCTCCCTGACGCCTACGGCTCCTCTCCTGCCTTGACCGGCGCGCTCCACGGCAGGGTGGTCAACGAGGCGGTCCTGTTCGCCATGCTGAAGGTGGTCCAGCCGCTCGTGCCCTATGCGGGCTCGGACCTGGTGCGCGGCGCCCAGGTTGCGCTCGTCGCAGTGGCCGCCATGACGATGCTGGTCGGGAACCTGGGAGCGATGGGCCAGACGAACGTCAGGCGAATGCTCGCCTTCAGCTCGGTGGCCCAGATGGGGTACATGCTGGCCGCGCTCTCGACTTTCACCGTTCTCGGCCTGGCCGCGGTGGCGTTCTTGATCTGGAACCAGGGGATAGTCAAGGCGAGCTTCTTCATGTTGACAGGCGCGGGCGGCAAGGACTACGAGGGGGCGGAGCTCGACCGGCTCGAAGGCCTAGGCCAGTCCAGCAAGACGCTAGGCGTGCTCTTCTCGTCCTCGGCGCTGGCCATGGTAGGGTCGCCCCCCTTCGGGACGTTCTGGGCCGAGCTTCTGGCCGTCGAGGCGCTCCTGTCAGTGGGGACGGACATGTTCTTTGGACTGGCGGTCGTCCTAGTGCTCAACATAGTGCTGTCCATAGCATACTACTTCAGGGTCGTAAACAGGGTGGCCCTGGTCTCGGTCGAGGGGAAAGAGGCGGAGCCGATGAAGCCGTCGTTCCTGCTCCCTCCGGTCGCCCTCCTCGCGCTCAGCGTGCTGACCGGGCTGGTCCCGGCCCTGATACTCGGCACCATTCTCTGAGCGCGCCTCCTTATTAGCTCCAGAGCCGCGACGCAGACCATGAACCAGAGGAGAGAGCGCATCATAGTCGACGTGCATGATCTGGAGGGCGCGGCGAAGGTCGAGGAGACGATAAGCACGGGCTACTGCGACGTCATAGCGGAGAACCTGGCAAACTGGGTCGCCGTAGAGGAGGACATGATAGACAGCTACAGGGGCTTTCCCAGGGAAGTGACCGCCAGGCTCGGGCGCGAGTTCGGCGAGATGGTCGAGGAGTCAGGCCAGACCGTGGCGAAGCTGAGGGTGCTCCTCGAGGCCGTCGAGCAGCTGCGGGACCGGAGGGCCCTGCGCGTGAAGGCGCTCAGGAAGATGCAGAAGACGCTGGCTTCGTGACCGCGGGCCTCAGCCTTCCCAGCCGTCGCCGAGCTGCGCAAGCCTGTTCGAGGCGGCGATGTCGTAGAGAGTGTACTTGCGCAGGTTCTTGACCTGGCGCCCGGTGAGTCTTTCGCTCGCGAAGTTCCAGTGGAGGCTGACCCAGTCCCCAGCCTTGACACGTGAGAACCCCGGTATCTCAGGGTCGTACGCTACCCTCTCGGTGCGCGGCGGAGCAAGCGCGAGCCTGCCGCCGGACAGCCTCAGGGGGCTGCTCCTCACCAGAAGCTCGCGCCCCTTGACCGAAGAGACCTCGCCCCAGGAGATCCGGCACGAATCCATCAGCTTCAGCAGCTTGTCCCCCGTCGGAGAGGGTCCCGACCTCGCGAAGAGGCTCATGACGTAGAAAGAGTGGTGCGGCTTCGGGACGAACCCGGGGTCGCGGAAGAGGGTCTTGGCCTCGCTCCGCCCCATCTTAGACTTCAGGTCCCGGCTTGCGAACTCGAAGAAGTTGGTGGGCGCCACCCTGTCGAGCAGCGAATTCCCGATCCAATACGCTTCTGTAACAGAGTAGTCGAAGGGATCCCTGCCGGTCGACTCGCCGATCATCCTGATGAACGGGTAGGCGGCCTCGAACTTCGACAGGACGGAGACGAGGTCGTCGCCTGCCTTGGAGCCGTGGAGGTGATCGAGTATCTTCCCGTTCTGATCCGGGCCGCAGTAGCCGAGCCCATTGGGCGTGAGCGCGTGCTTGGCGTGGAGAAGTATCCCCGCCCTCTGGCTGCGACCGTTGGTCATCGGGTGCCCACCCTCGGAGGCGCGGCCTGCACCTCTTTCCAGGCCGCCCTCCTCCTCCGAGCCTCGTCCGCCGTGAGCGTCGAGAGGGCGAGGTTCCCGAACACCTCGACGAAGGCTCCTTTCTCTGCATCAATCATGGAGATGTCGACCGAGTCAGCGGTGTGCCCGTCAAAGAACCTGACCGCGGCTTTGCCCCCGGACGATGCGGTCACCCTCCCGACACGCGTGATGCACATGGCTGTCACGACTCGCTCCCACGATATAACGGCGCGACGTGCGGCGTGCCCTGGGGAACAGGCGACCCGGCGTCCGACGGCAGTCCGTGAGCAGTAAGCACCATTACGAGCGCCACGACGGTCATCAGGAGCGCCGGTATTATCGCGTCGAAGGCCAGCGCCCTCCCGACCCCGAGATAGAACAGGTAGCCCGCGATTATGGGCGAGAAGACCGTGGCCACGGACTGGGATGTGGTGGTCAGGCCGAGTGCAGCCCCCACCTTGCCTCCAGAAGCCTCGGCAGCCAAGGACTG
>JASHVX010000123.1 GCA_030044375.1 Nitrososphaerales archaeon
AGCCCGACCCCGAACACCAGCATGGTGATCATCAGCTCAACCCTCCTGAACCTCTTCCCCGCGAGGGCGAAGACGACGACCACGTCGAAGGCGGAGATCCAGGAGGCTACGAGCAGGGGTATGGCTCCCCCAGAAAGCAGGTAGACGGCCGATGTGACCCCGAGGAACTCGGCGAGGTCGGTGAAGACGGCGAACACCTCGCTGCCCAGCCAATACGGGACTATCTTGGAGCGGGTCCCCAGGCTCTCCCTCACGTGCTCAGCCAGCGACTTGCCCGTAGCCAAGCCCAGCTTTCCTGAGAGGTACTGGAGCAGCATCCCCATCAGGTTCGCCAGCAGGACGGCCCAGAGAAGCACGTACCCATACTGGGCTCCCGACTGGATGTCCGTGCCAAAGTTTCCCGGATCGATGTAAGCTACGGCCGCTATGATGGCGGGCCCGAACCAGAGAAAGTAGGAAGATATTCCCCTCTTCGACAGGATTCTTGCGCCCTCCGAGGTGGCGCCGGTCACTCGCGACTTCGCCAAGCCCTCGTCCTGCACATCCGACAACTCGCGCCGAGGGATTGGCGCCACGGATATAAGTTAGACTGCCCTAATCTAGTTAGGGGACTAAGAGACGATTAGCGCCGTCAAACTCGCGCCCGTGCGGCGCCGCTGCCTATCGGGCCTGGCGACGGTCAGGCGGAAAGCGCAAAAGAGCTCCCCGCTGCTGGGGCGCTAAAGTGGACCGGGGGGGATTTGAACCCCCGACCTCCCCCAATCTGGGGTAGTCATGCCAAGGGGCTGGACGAGTTGCTCCGTATCCTACCGCTAGACTACCGGCCCGGTTGTCCGGCTCTCTCCGCCAAGGGAATAAAAGAGTTGAATCCAGCAGACTCTCGAAGCAGACGAGGAGATACGCGCTCAAGGCTTATCTGGCCGCGGCGCCTCCACGGGTCTCTTGGCCGTCTCAATCGACGACTTCCATAACATCGAAATCAGGGTCGGCCGAATAGTCAGCGCCGAGGACATACCTGCCGCCCGCAACCCGATGTACAGGCTCGTCGTGTCGTTCGGACCGGAGATGACGAAGCAGTGCGTGGCTGGGATCAAGAACTTCTACAGCAAGGAGGAACTTCCAGGAAGGCTTGTCATAGCCGTGGTCAACCTTCAGCCCAAATCGGTCGCAGGAGTCGTGTCTGAGTGCATGCTCCTCGCCTCTTACGACGACACCAGGCTCGCCCTTCTCGTCCCAGACAAGGAAATGAATCCTGGCGTCAAGGTAGGCTGACGTTCCCGACTCCGGGAATCCCCGATACCTTGATACGCCGACGGACGGCCGTTTGCCAAGTGGAGGGCCTTTGCAGGTCGGAGTAGACGTCGGACTGAAGGACGGTTCGTCTGTGCGCGTGCGCCCGGCCAAGGTCGAGGACCTGCCGCTCCTCCAGGAGTTCGTGTCGAGGCTGTCGCCGAAAGCGGTCGCGCTCAGGTTCGGCTCCCCTCTGAGCCCCGCGGATGCTGTCAGAGCCTTGACTCCGTCCTCAGAGACGTTCGCGCTGATCGCGCTAAGGAGAGACAAGGTCGTCTGCCACGCCAGCTACCATCAGTCGTCGCCCACGAAGGCGGAGGTCGCGGTAGTGGTGTCCGACGAGTTCCAGAGCGAGGGCCTTGCGAGCACACTGATAGGTCAGCTCGCCGAGACAGCGAACTCCAACGGCATCCAAGAGCTGGAGGCGTTCGTATCACCTGACAACCAGCAGATGGTGAAGGTCTTCAGCGAGCTCGGCTTCCCGATGACGATGCGCGCGGAGCCCGGCCTGGTCCACGTCTCGTTCCCCACCTCGGTGCAGCCCGAGGTCCTCGAGGCGTTCGACAACAGGGAGAGCGTGGCCGCGGTTGCGGCCCTCAACAACTTCTTCAGACCTAGGGGGGTGGCCCTCATCGGCGCCTCGCGGGACAGGGGGACCATCGGAGGCGAGCTCCTCCGGAACCTGCTCGAGTCAGGGTTCAAGGGGAGGGTCTATCCGGTCAACCGCGATGCCGACCTGGTCCAGGGGGTTAGGGCCTACCACTCGGTGCTCGAGTGCCCGGGCCCCGTCGACCTGGCGGTGGTCGCCGTGCCAGCGCGCTTCGTAGTCCCAGTGGCCAAGGAGTGCGCCTCCAAGGGCGTCCGCTCCATGGTGGTGATTTCGGCCGGGTTCGCGGAGACCGGCAAGGAGGGAGCAGGCCTGCAGGAGGAGCTCGCCGCGGTCTGCGCACAGGCAGGGATGAGGCTCATCGGCCCGAACTGCATGGGCATAGTGAACACAGACCCCGACTTCAGCCTCAACGCCCAGTTCGCGCCGCTCAGACCCAGGCCGGGCCGGATCGGCTTCCTATCCCAGTCCGGGGCGCTCGGCATCGCGGTCATAGACGAGGCGAACAGGCTCGGCCTCGGCATGTCGACCTTCGTCTCCGTAGGCAACAAGGCCGACATCTCCGGGAACGACCTGATACAGTACTGGGAGAGCGACCAGGCGACCGACGTCATCCTCCTCTACCTGGAGTCGTTCGGCAATCCTCGGAAGTTCGCCAGGATAGCCCGGAGGGTGACGAGGAAGAAGCCCATCCTCGCCGTCAAGAGCGGCCGCTCCGCCGCCGGCTTCCGGGCGACGCAGTCTCACACCGGCGCCCTCCTCGCCGCGTCAGACGTCACCGTCGACGCCCTCTTCAGCCAGTCGGGGGTGATCAGGACTGAGAGCCTCGAGCAGATGTTCGACGTCGCCGCCCTCCTTTCCACGCAGCCTCCCCCGAAGGGCGACAGGGTCGCGATAGTGACCAACGCGGGAGGGGCCGGGATACTGGCCGCAGACGCCTGCGAAGCGATGGGGTTGAGAGTCCCCGAGCTTGCCGGCATCACCGAGGCCGAGCTCAAGTCCTTCCTACCCGCCGCAGCGGGGGTCAGAAACCCCGTCGACATGATCGCGTCGGCGACGCCAGACCAATACGCGAAGGCGATCCGGGCGGTCTCGAACGACCCAGGCATAGACGCCGTCATAGTCATCTTCGTGCCCCCGATAGCCATCTCGTCCGAGGCGGTCGCGAGGGCAATCCTCGGAGAGTCGAAGGCCATCGGGAGGAGGCTCCCCATATTGACGACCTTCCTGGCCACCAAGGGCGTCCCAGAAGTCCTCTCAGAGGGCAGCACGCGGGTGCCGTCCTATCCGTTCCCCGAAGCCGCTGCCAAGGCCCTAGCTCTCTCGGCCCAGTATGGGAAGTGGCTATCCGCGCCCGCCGGCAATCCGCCGAAGTTCCCAGACCTGAGGAAGGGCGACGCGGCCGCCCTCGTGGCAAAAGCCATCGCGAACGGCGCTAGGTGGCTCACCACCGAAGAGACCCAGGCTTTGCTCGAGTGCTACGGGGTGAGGACGCTGAGGACGGAGGTCGTCGGCTCTCCGGAGGAGGCGGGCGGAGTCGCAGAGGAGATGGGCGGCAAGGTCGTCCTC
>JASHVX010000124.1 GCA_030044375.1 Nitrososphaerales archaeon
AGCTCATCCACAAGACGGAGGCAGGGGGAGTCATACTGAACGTCGCCGACGAGAGGTCCCTGAGGTCGGCGTTCGAAAGGCTCAAGCGCCTGGCGACCGGCGCCGGCATAAGATTCGACGGGGTCATGCTGCAGGAAATGGCGCCGGACGGCGTCGAACTCCTCCTGGGCTCCACGAGGGACAAGGTCTTCGGCCCCGTCGTCGTCTTCGGTGGGGGAGGGAAGTACGCCGAGCTCCTGGGCGGCCGGCAACTGGCCATCGCGCCGCTGAAGCCCCGAGAAGCTGACCTGCTGATATCGCGCGCGAAAGTAAGCACGCTCCTCGCGGGGTACAGGGGAGGCGCAGCGGTCGACGTAGCGAAGCTTGCTTCCATGGTCTCGCGCTTCTCTAAGATTCTTTGCGAGTGCCCCTCACTCGAAGAACTCGAAGTGAATCCGCTGATAGCGGCTGGCGGTGCTGCCATGGCTGTCGACGTCAGGGGGGCCGTCCGGCCCACCGGAGCATAGTCCGCCGGCAGAGTGACTATTGGGGAGACGGGCAGACGATATACTCTATAGTCGCAATATAGTCTAATTCGGCAAGCCATTTAGACTCGCGCCCGACTCTTCAGGTCATGCAAGAGACAAGAGAGATTGAAGGAGGGCAGCCTGGCGGTGGCATGGCTGCCGAGAGGTTCGCCGTCCTGCTGGCGCTCGCGAGGAGGTCCTTCACGTATGAGGAGCTCTGCTCGACGCTGCGAATGGACCCGTCAAGATTCAGAAGGCTGTTCGACAGACTCTGGAAGGGCGGGCTGGTCTCAGCGAACGAGTGCGAACCGGATGGCGTTCAATCGTTGCACCTCACAGAAGAGGGCGAGGGAATCCTCATGCGCGAAATGGAGCGCATGTGCGAGCTCCCCGAAGGCTAGGGGAGTACCCCCCATCCCTCGCCCCCGTCTGGCTGTCTAAGGCTCGCTGACGGCCAAGTCGAGCGCCGTTTCAGAGATGTCGGCGCCATATTCGGCGACCCTGCGGATGCTCTCCAGCATCATCTTGACGGAGGCCACCTGACTCCCGCTCATCCTAGGCACAAGGATTTCGCCGCTGAGCTTCTCCTCAAGCCTGACGATTTCCTTCACCTTGGAGATCGTCTCCTCGGCGAGCTTTGCGTCGAGCTTCAGCAACGCCGAGACGGACGTCTCGAACGCCTTCCTTGAAGAGGCTGTCATGTCTTGGACCCGTTTGACGGAGGCGGCAGGGATTGCCTTGAGGGTCTCTGCCTGGGCTGCTATCGACGCGGCGTGGTCCGCCACCCTCTCGGTGCTCTTCGCGACGAGCCTGTAGCCTAGGCAGTCCCTCGCCGAGCTCAGGCCGATCTCCTGGATGACAGACCGGTCTCTGACGGCTATGTTCAGCTGCCGGAGGATGAAGTGATAGAACCTGTCCACCTCATCGTCTCGCTCTATGACCTCCTCAGCGGCGCCGGCCGTGTCGTCTTTGAGCGCCGAAGCCGCGTCGGTTATCATCCCAGCCGCTATGATTGCCATCCTCTCCAGCGCCTTCTTCAGGGGAAGGTCGACATAGCCGGAAAGGCACTGGGTGAGGATGCTGGTCTGTGACTCCTCGATTATCTCGACGCCGACGAGCTTGCGCCTTATGCCCTCCTTTATCGCCCCTCTCAGGCCTGCGTCAGACCTGGCCAGGTCTATCCTGATGATGTCGTATCCCGCAAGATAGAACGAGATGAAGTGCCTGAGCAGGGCGTCCTTGTCGAGGCCCGGCATTCCTTCTATCACGGCCTCCGACTTCGTGGCCTCCCTCAGCTCCTTCCTCGGGATTATCAGAAGTGACGAGTCCGGCTGGCTGACGATCGCCACCGCGTCCTTCGGCTTGAGACCCACGTCGTTGACCCACGCCTTCGGGAGCGAAACTACGAAGCTGTTCCCTCCCGTGACCTGGACTTTCCTGAATTCCATGCCCCACGAGGGCGCCTTTCGTCTATATAATCCTGTGGTCTGGACCTCAAGAATATATTCTGGGCCGGTCACAATACTACTTCTGATACTATGTCTGAAGACAATAAATCCAGTCTCCCCGAACGCACCCGTCGGCATGGAAGAGGACCGAGGCGAGGGTGACCGAGTCGGGTTAGGTTATTATCGCACGTCGTCGACGGCCGCTCGGATGTCTGAAGTCTGCGACAGCCCGGGCCCGGAGGGCGACTGACCATGCCTAGGCTCATGGACATGGGCTTGGATAAGCTGAACAGCCTCCTCCTCGAGATGTCAACCATCTCGGAGAACGCCGTGGCAGCCTCAATCGAGGCCTACAGCAAGGGAAAGGGGGCCAGCAAGGGCGCCGAGGTCAGGGAGTGGTCCAACCGGCTCCAGTCGCTTCACCGCCAGGTCGGGGACCTCTCGATGGAGATAATCGCGCGGTATCAGCCCGTCGCTTCCGACCTCAGGTTCGTGAAAGCCTGTTTCGAGATATCGTATGGCTTCTTCAGGTACGGCCGCTACGCCCTCGACATAGTCCAGGTGATGGAGACCTTCGGGGACCTGAGCCGTTGTGACCGGGCGGCTGTCGTGGAGACAGCGAAGAGGACCCAAGAGATGATACGGATGAGCGTGGACGCGTTCGCAAGGAAGGACGTCGCGCTCGCGCAGCGGATCCCGCAGCTCGACGACGCCGTCGACGAAAGCTTCAGGCAGGTCGTCAAGAACTACCTGGGCCAGAAGAGGGAGGCGAAGTGCGCGATATCGGCTACCCTAATCATGCGCTACCTCGAGCGAATCTCCGACCACGCATCCTACATCGGCGAGTCGGTCGTCTACATAGTCACGGGCGTCGAGCCAGGCGACAAGTAGGCTATCCCGCCTGCGGGACAAGCAGCTTCGTCTTCTTCAGGGCGGGCAGGATCGTTATCCTATCCCTTGCGCCGACCTTCACCCCCTTCCTGTCAGGCGTCACGCCGTACAGCCTCGCGTCGGCCGGCCGCGAAAGCCACAGCTCGATCCTGCTCTCCCATGGCACGGTGTACCTGACCGGGTGCCCTCCTGTTTGCGACCTCTCAGTGTACGTGGGCGTCACGTGGCAGATGCCTATCTCGTCCTTCCTGATTTCGGTGTAGGCGTCCACCCTCATCTCCTCTCCCTTGACCCTGTCCGGATAGGAGTAGTAGCCTGTGGCGCCGGCCGAGGTGGTGACCACTACGCCGTCGCCTATCGCGGCGTCCTCGATGACCTCGTCCCCCGAGGTCGTCCTGACCCTGTATCTGAGGCAGTTGCTCTCCGCGCCCCTCTCCATATAGACGTCGGTGAAAATCTCGCCCAGGCTCCTGTCGTTTCTCCGCACCTCCAACCGCCCGTGCTCCTCCACGAGGTAGCGGCCGGCGGCCACGGCCTGAAGGGCCGCAGGCAGCTCGTCGAAGTACGCGACCGCCATGTGCGCCTTGGACCCGATCGCCCCTCGCGACTTCACCCCGACGAACAGCAGCGGGACCTCTTCCGCCCTTCCGAACGCGCTGAAGAGGCCGTCGCCACCGACCACCAGGCCGAAGTCGGCCCTCCTGGCCCCTACCGACATCCCGGCGTCCCTCACCATCTTCTCAAGCACGC
>JASHVX010000013.1 GCA_030044375.1 Nitrososphaerales archaeon
AGGGCCAGCCGAAGTGGGCCATGACGACCTTCAGGTCGGGGAAGTTCTGGCAGACCTCGTCCATGAGCTCGGGCTTGCTGTACTTGATCTCGCAGTCGCCGAGGCCTGTCGTGCCTGTGTGGAAGAGGATCGGGACGCCGAACTCCTGGCAGGTCTCGTATATCGGGAACATCTTCGCGCGGTCGTTGAGGAAGACCGAGTTCGCCGAGCTGTGTATCTTCAGCCCTCTGCAGCCGAGCTTCCCTAGCGACCTCCTGAGCTCTGTGATGGCCTCGCCGCCCGCGTTCGGGTCCACGCCAGCGAAGGGGATGAGCCTGTCGTGGGACTTGGAAGCGATCTCGGCCAGAAAGTCGTTCTTCATCGAGTAGTGCTTGAAGCTCGGGTTCGGGGTGGCGTGGGTGTCCTGCCCCAGTATCACGGCGCGCGACACGCCCGCCTCGTCCATCTCGTCGAGCAGCTGGCCCGTGGTCGTCGGCAGCTTGGACATGTCGAGCTTGAAGAATCTGCAAGCCTTCACTATGGGGCCGTTCCTCTTCATGAAGGCCCTGGTCCACGGATGGACGTGGACATCCAACGACAAGCCGGCCGCCGGGCGGCCCCGAGGTGATTAAGACTTGTCGGCGGGTGAGGGCCGGGGCGGCTCCGGCGGGTCGGTCAGGCTTCGACGTCGAGGGTCCTCAGGAACCGCCGGAAGTCTTCCTCCGAGACCCACTCGACCTTCAGATACGCGGCGATCTCCTTGTCGTTCATGCCGAGGCGTCTGGCCTCCTCCACTGCGAGCTTGTACGCCTCTATCTCCGTCGGGCGGTCGACGTACGGATACCGCCTGTCCCAGAGCTCCTTCCCTTCCATGTGCTGCCTGATGTGGACGAGCTCGTGGACGACGTCGAGGTACAGGTACGTCCTGTCGCCCGCCCTCAGGTACTGGGAGCTGACTATCACGGACCGCTTCTTGTCGTTGATCCTCATGTAGCCCCTCCCCTCCTCTACGTCTACCTGGAGCTCGGAGAGGACGTGGTCGGTCCCCGCGCCGAAGATGGACCTGACGGCGGACACGTTCTCGAACCCTACGAACACCTGCTTGAAGGGGAGCGTCCCCACGGGCGAGCTCCTCCTTATCGTCACGCCGAGCCGCAGCTAGCCCGCGCCCCCCTTGTCCGGCCCCGGCTTCATCTCGAAGAGCCTCTTCGAGTAGAGCCTTCTGAACCCCCCGTTGAGGTAGAAGGCGTCGACGTTGTCGGACGCGATGGTCTGGAGGATGACGGAGCGCCCCTCCGCCGAGGCGGACCGGGCAGCGCTGCTGATCAGAGAGCCGGCTATCCCGAGGCGCCTGTACTCCTTCAGCGTCCCCACGCAATAGACGCCGAGCAGGCCGGGAGTCCTGAATGCCGCCAGGCTCGCGACGGCCCTTCCGTCAGTGAGGCCGGTGAACAGGGTGACGTCGGGGTCGCCCGCGGCCTCGGTCGCTATCCTCGTCACCGCGTCGTGGACGCCGAGGTCCCCGTAGAAGGAGAGCGAGTACACGCGCGCCCACTGGTCAGGCGAGACGTCGGCGCCCGCCCTTATGGAGAGGCGGGCCGACCCCGGGTAGGCAGGCTCTCCGAGCTGCATCACTGACATCCCCTCGAACGGCACGTAGCCCATCGACTCGAGCGCCTTGACCGCCTCGCCGCACTCCTCGCTGACCGTGACGCGAGGCCGCCTCCCTGCCGCAGTGAGTGCGTCTTCGATGCCCTGAAGCGCAGCGACGCCCGCGTCGCAGTCGACCAGCGCGGCCCTGTTGAAGAAGAACTCGTCCCCGAAGGTGCGAGACGTCATCAGGTAGGCCGCCCTTCCGAGCCACGTGACGTCGGCCCAGTGAGACCACCACCCGGCCTCGTTCTGCTCCAGCTGCATGATGCTAGGCGAAGAAGTCCACCCCGAGGATGTATCCGGCCGCCTTCACCGAGGAAAGGATGCCCGCGGCCCGGCTGCCTTTCCTCCCGGCCAGCGACGTCAAGCCATCCTCTATGGCCTCGAGCGCCAGCGGAGTGTCGAAGTCGTCGTCCATCGCGTCGCGGAAGCGGTCCATGAGGCCCGCGTCCCGTCCGCCTCCGGAGACGGGCGACTCGCGCGCCGCCTTCAGCGCGGCCTGCCTCAGGCGGGAGAACCTCCTGGCGGCAGAGCCCAGCCCCCTGAGGTCCATGTCGCGCCGGTAGTGGTGCCCCAGCAGGAAGAAGCGCAGCTGGCCCTGGGTGTATCTCTTCATGGCGTCGCGGACCGTCATCACGTTCCCGACCGACTTCGACATCTTCCTGCCTCCCATGTTGAGGAGCCGGGTGTGCACCCAGTGCCTGACGAAGGGGGCCTTGCCCGTCAGCGCCTCGGCCTCGGCTATCTCGGCCTCGTGGTGGGGGTAGATCAGCTCGTACGCGCCGCCGTGCAGGTCGTACTGCTCGCCCAAGAGCTCGAAGGTGACAGCCACGTCCTGGATGTGCCAGCCGGGAGACCCGCGGCCCCACGGGCTGTCCCACCTCCCTTCGACCAGCGTCTCAGGGCGCCAGAGAGCGAAGTCGAGGAGGCCCCTCTTCCTGAGAGAGAGCTCGAGCGGCCTGAGCGACAGCTCGCCCCTAGACTGGTGGGAGAGCCTCCCGAAGGCGGGGAACTTGGACACGTCGAAGTAGACCCACCCGTCCACGGAGTAGGCGTACCCCTTCTCGACCAGCCGCCCTACCAGTTCTATCATGCGGTCGACGTGCCCGGAGACAGGCTCGAACCTGCACACCGAGTCGGCCCCGATGCTCGCCATGTCTTCGATGAAGCGACGGGAGTACAAGGCGGCGTAGCCGAGCGGGTCTTCGCCCTTGCCCTCCGCCTCCTGCGTTATCCTCTCGTCTACGTCAGTTATGTTGATGACGAAGTTCACCTCGTTCCCTAAGTGCTTCAGATAGCGCGCCACCACGTCGTAGAACACGTACGTCCTCGCATGGCCTAGGTGCATGTAGTCCTGGACTGTGGGACCGCATGCGAACATGGTCACCTTCCCCTTCCGCAGCGTCGTGAACGGCTCCTTCTCCCCTGTGAGCGTGTTGAAGACTGCGAGCCGGCCCTTCAATCGAAAGCCCGTCCGCCTGGCTCAATGTATTAGTCTTTTAGAACGGCGGGCCGGCGTGGACGCCGGCATGTTCTACGAGAGGAGGGTGAAGTCGTTCTCCGGGCTGCTCGAGGAGCTCGCCCGACTCGACGCCGACGCGGGGGTCAGAGTACGAGGGAGGTACATGGGCAAGCCCTGCTACGCGTTCGTGACAAGGTTCGCCCATGTGTACACCGTCATGGTGTTCGGCAGGCAGGGCGGGCGGCCGGGCGGGGTGGGAGAGAAGGTCCTGTCCAAGGACTACGGGTCCCTCGGAGAGCTCGGAGAGTTCCTGCGCGGCCTGGCCGCAGGGCGTCTCGAAGCCTATGCGTACTGAAGCGCGGGCTCGGTCCGCTCCAGCTTAAGAACCGGCCCGCTGCAGGCGGCGAGCATGAGCGGTGGAGATGACCTTTACAGGAAGGTGGCCAAGAGCGTACTCGGCCGCACCCTTGGCGTGAAGAAGGGCGAGTCGGTGACCGTCGAGTGCTGGAACAACGGGCTCCCGTTCGCCAGACGCGTCGTCGCGGAGGCGAGGGCGACGGGCTGTCGGGCCGCCCTGATGCTTGAGGACGAGGAAGCGTACATCGAAGGGATAACCAGGGCGCCGAAAGAGTCCCTCGGAAAGATGGGGGACAACGAATACGGCCTCCTAGAGAAGACCGACGCCTACGTCTTCGTCCCCGGCCCGCTGCTCGCGGCGTATCAGACGAAGGTGGACCCCCGCCTGCTCTCGGAGTCTCTGGGCTACAACGGCCCTTGGTACGACTCGGCGGAGAAGGCGAAGATCCGCGGCGCCCGCGTCACCTTCGGATACGTGGGGGAAGAGATGGCCGAGGTCCTGGGAAGGACGGTCAAGGCGGTCACTGACAGGCAGCTCAACGCGGCCCTGGTAGACCCGGAAGAGATGTCCGAGCAGGGACAGAAGCTGTCGTCGAAGATGGACGACGGGGCGGAGCTGTCGCTCCAGTCCGGGCGGGGCGCCACACTGCGCTTCGCGCTGAAGGGGCCTGCCACTGTGGAGGACGGCAGGGTCAGCGCGGCCGACATCGAGTCGGGCGACAACATGGCCTACGTGCCGCCGGGCTTCGTGACGAACGCCGTCGAGCCTTCGTCGGCCTCGGGAGTCGTACGCGCCTCCAGGAGCCTGACGAGGCTGGGCATGCTCGGGGACGCGACTCTGACCTTCCGAGAGGGGAGGTTGGTCGAGTGGGCGAGCCAGAAGGACGAGAAGAAGCTCTCGAAGCTGGTGGATGCGGTCCCCGAGGAGAAGCGGAGGCTGACACTCGCCAACGTCGGCATCAACCCGAAGATGGGATACCTGTACGGGCAGGACAGGATGGTGGCCGGCTCGGTCACCCTGGCAGGCTTCGGGTTCACCGCCGTGGTCCGCGAGGGCGACCTCAGCGCGGGCGGAGCCCGGCTGGTGTCCCATGGGAAGCTCTAAGCCCGCCTCGCAGGCTCGAGCAAGAATCAGTAGCTTTTTCACCTAGGAGATGGGGCGGCTTCTCGTGAGTGCAGGACCGGACCAGATGGAGGGGCGAGCGGCCCCCGACTTCCAGCTCCCTTCCTCCGAGGGAGGCAAAGTGAAGCTGAGCTCGCTGAGAGGGAAGAACGTGGTGCTGTACTTCTACCCCCAGGACGACACCCCGGGCTGCACCAAGGAGGCCTGCTCGTTCAGGGACAGCATGCCTACGTTCGACGGCCTCGACGCAGTGGTGCTGGGCGTCAGCAAAGACTCGCTGGAGTCCCACGACAAGTTCGCGAAGAAGTACTCGCTGAACTTCACGCTGCTCAGCGATGAGGGGCTGGAGGTCCACAAGCTGTACGACACCTGGAAGCTCAAGAACAACTACGGGAAGACATACTGGGGGACTGAGCGCTCCACCTTCGTCATCGACAAGGAGGGGAAGGTCAAGAAGGTCTTTCGCAGGGTGAGGGTGGACGGGCACGACGCCGAAGTCCTGCAGGCCCTAAGGGCCTGAGAGGCCGGCTGCAGTGGGCTCGTTCTTCGCGGGGATCAAAGCCGGCACCCTGAGCGGCTTCGTCTACATCGGCGGGCTGGCGCTGTTCAACGTCGCGCTCCTCTACGCCTTCAAGGGACAGGCCCTGGCTACGATAGCCCAGAACTTCCCCACGGCGTGCACCGCCTCCCCGGGTGTGAACGGCACGAGCGTGCAGTCGTGCTTCAACGTGGTCGTCGACTGGTACATCCCGTACATAGCCCTCCTGGGCTTCTTCGTCTCCCTGTTCTTCGCAGGCATCTTCGGGAGGTTCTACGAGAGCCTGCCGGGCAGAGGGCCGTTCGTCAAGGGGGAGGCGGAGGCCGCGCTGGCTGCGATAGGCCTGGTCTTGGGAGACCTCTTCGGAGTCCTCCTGGGCTCGACGGCTACGACCGTCCTGGCGGCGTTCTTCCTGGCGTGGACGGTCCTGTACGGCTGGCTCATCGGGAGGCTCTACAAGCGGTATACGCGCTTGATCACGTTCGAGAGCGTCGACCCGAGGCTGGTGAAGGTCCTGGTCGACGGGAAGGACTTCACAGGCAAGACGAGGACCTTCGCGAGCAGCTCCAGCCACATGATAAGGGCGGAGGTCTCGGAGGGCGCGTCTTTCAAGGGGTGGACAGTGAGCGGCGGGGTGTCGGTGGAGGACTCCAGGTCGTTCGAGACTCTGATGGAGGTCAAGGGAGACGGGCTTCTCAAGGTGCAGGGCGGCCACAAGTATTAGCCCCTTGTCGAAGTCCTCGTTATGCTATGGACCAAGTTAAATACGCTGGGCCGGCCCATCTGTTCGATGAAGATACGGGTGCGAGCATTCCAGGATGAGACTTACTGCCTGCGGAGCCACAGGCACCCCAGGGCCTGCACCGGAAGGACTCACCACTGCTACAGGTGCGGCATGCACCTCGGCGCCTGCGACTGCCCGAGGCTGGGGACGCTGCTAGACTACTAGCCAGGATGAGGGCCGTCTGACGAGAGGGTCGAAGCGACCTACTGGGGGAGATGCGTGAGCGTCTCTGTCAGCCGCCTGTAGCCCCTCTTCATGTAGAAGTGCACCCCTATCTCGTTGCGGGACGGGAGGTCGGCCGATATTATCTCGGCGCCCATCTTGGCCAGCTCCGAGGAGCAGCGCTCGAGGATGTCGTGGCCTAGCTGCTTCCTGCGGAACTCCGGGAGCACGTACATGTCGGTGATGTGCCCCTCGAGGTGCGGCTTGTAGAAGACTCGCTCCCTTATCTCGGCCCTGAGGAACCCGGTGACCTTCGCTTCCTGCGTGGCTACCAGGAGGAGGACCTTGGGAGAGTCGAGGCTCGCGGAGACGTAGTCCAGCGCCCTCTCGCGGGCGTCCTCCACGACCATGAAGAGCGGGTCGAACTCGCTGTTCAGCCGCTTCAGCCTTACCATCAGGTCCGCGACGTGCTGGGAGTCTTCCTTCGTCGCATGCCTTATCCTAGGCTGGGCCATGCCCTCGTGCCGGTCGCGGACGGCTTTATCCTTACTCTGGGGGCTCAACTATCACTCCTCCGCTCCTTAGCGCGTCCATCGTCTTCCTCGCCCTCCCGATCATCTCCATGGCGGTGTGCAGAAGCTCGTCCTTCGTGACGCTCTTCCTCGCCTGGCCCTCCCTCACTGCGGTGTCGCCCACGGCGGAGGCGACCTGAGGGTAGACCTCCCACTCCTCCATCGTCGGGAGTATGTGCTGCGCAGACAGGCCCTTGTCCTTGGCGTGGCGGGCGAGCTCCTTGGCCGCCGCGATCACCATGGAGTCGGTTATGGTCCTCGCCCTGACGTCTAGCGCACCCCTGAAGATGGCGGGGAAGAGGAGGCTGTTGTTCACCTGGTTCGGGTAGTCCGACCTCCCCGTGGCCACGACCTCGACGCCTGCGGCGAGCGCGTCCGACGGGAGCATCTCGGGCACGGGGTTGGCCATGAAGAACGCGATGGAGCGCCTGTTCATCCCGGCGACCTCCTCCTTCTTTACCAGGTTCGGGCCCACTCCCGCGGCAGCGATGAGCGCGTCGGAGCCCTTGAGCGCGTCCGCGAGGCCTCCCTTCAGCCTGTCGCCGTTTGTCTTGAGCGCGAGGTCGTACTTCCACCTGTTCTTCACGAACAGCTGGTCTATGTCGTCCCTCTCGGGATAGAGGATCCCCTTCTTGTCCACCATGACCACCTTCCTGGGGTCGGCCCCGGCCTCCATCAGCAGCCTGGCGGTAGCTATGTTCGCGGCCCCCGACCCGAAGAGGACTATCCGCGTCCCCTCGATGGTCCTCTCTGTGAGCTCGAGGGCGCCGTAGAGGGCGGCGAGGGACACGCCCGCCGTCCCCTGCTGGTCGTCGTGCCAGACAGGGATGCTCATCTCTGCCCGGAGCCTGTCGAGGACCTCGAAGCACTTCGGAGACTCGATGTCCTCGAGGTTGACCCCTCCGAGCGAGGGCTCCATCGCCTTCACGACAGAGATCAGCTGCTCGGCGCCGTCCACTCGGATCGGCAGCGCGAAGGCGTTGACGCCACCTAGGTAGTTGTAGATGAGAGCCTTGCCCTCCATGACAGGGAGCGAGCCCTCGGGGCCTATGTTCCCTAGGCCGAGGACCCTGCTGCCGTCGGAGACGACCGCGACCGTGTTCCAGCGCCCCGTGTATTCGAACGAGAGCTCGGGGTCGGCCTGCACCGCGAGCGACACGGCGGCGACGCCCGGGGTATACCAGACCGAGAAGTCCTGAAGCGACCTCACAGGGACCTTGGGCGCCGTGCCGACCTTCCCCCCGTAGAACTTCGAGTAGGCCAGCGCCTTCTCCGACTCTGGGTCGAGGGGCGCGCCAGAGGACATCGGAGCCCGCCGGCCCGCTCGCTCTATTTGAGTCTCACACGCTGCGTCGCCCCCTTTGCTGTCGGCAGCCGATGTCGACGCGCGTACTTCTCGCAGGGCTGGCACGGTCGCCGACTGCGTCATGCCCCGTCAACAAGGCCGTCGTGTCTTAAGCGCGGGGCTCGTTTCTCATGTCCGAGAATCATCCCCCTGGACGCTCAGGGCCCGGGGATAGGTGGTCTGCGTCGAACCTCGCCTTGCAGCCGGCCGAGCAGAAGAAGAACTCCTTCCCTCCGAGGGAAGACTTCAGGGCTGACCGTTCGCTCACTGTCATCCCACAGACCGGGTCCACTGGCACGGAGAGTCCGCGCGGCCTCTCCAGACCTTATCAATCCATCGGGGCCGTCCGTCCGAGGGGCGCAGACCTGATGGGCGGCGTGCTCGCAGGCTAACGACCTCACTGGGCTCGCCGAGCGTCCTACACCCCGGGCGAGCCGGGAGTGGCCCCTAGCGCTGGCCGAGAGCCTGAGCGAGGCTCGTTCTCTAACCTTTTATCCCGACCTAAGAAGCGAGCAAAGGCGGTCGGCGCGTGGT
>JASHVX010000125.1 GCA_030044375.1 Nitrososphaerales archaeon
ACAGGCTCACTTCATAAAGTCAGTCGAGGACATCTATGAGGCGCTCGCGACCTCGATGCCCGGCATCAGGTTCGGCGTGGCCTTCTGCGAAGCCTCAGGCAAGGCCTTGGTGAGGTCCGACGGCTCGGACCCGTCGCTCGCGGCAACGGCCCAGGAGATGGCCAGGAAGGTCGGAGCAGGGCACTCCTTCGCGGTGCTCCTCTCAGGGGCGTATCCGATCAACGTCCTGAACAGGCTGAAGTCTGTCGAGGAGGTGGCGGGGATCTATTGCGCGACAGCGAACTCGGTCTCGGTCATAGTCGCAGACCTCGGAGGCAGACGCGCAGTCCTCGGAGTGGCCGACGGGGTGGCCCCCAAGGGGCTCGAGACGGAGCAGGACAGGAAGGAGAGGCACGACCTGCTCCGGAAGATAGGGTACAAGCGGTGAGACATGGCACTCTCTTCACGTTGCACACTATGAAAAGTGAAGGGATACTAGATTCACATATCCCTCTCTAATGTACCGATAGTATTGTAAAACTGCTTAATAGTCTGCATGTTGACAAATGGCGTAGGTGAAATGAGCCATGTTCACGAGCCAGGAGCAGCGTGCGGCGCCGAGCTGCGTGCAGTGCGGCAGGAGCCTAGGCGTAGGCTTCTACTACTCGTGCCATGTCTGCGGGGCCACCTACTGTTACGCCCACAGCCCCCAGAGGTGCGAGCATCGCAGGGCCGTTTCGCTGCCGGACAAGATGCCATCCCTCAGCAAGGCATAAACTGACGCCTCCGGGGGTCTGGTACCGTTGAGGGTCTATCTTGCGGTCCCGCTCATCTCGCACAGGTCGCTCTCCAGGACGAAGCTGATGGCCGCAGCGATACAGGCGGCCGGGCACGAGGTCGCGTCTCCTTGGAACCTCGAACCCACCGAGGTCGCCAGGCCCTCGGCAGCCAACATCTTCGACAGGGACAGGAAGGGCTCGGAGGCCGCCGAGGTGATGGTGGCCGACGCCACGCACCCTAGCACGGGGGTAGGCATGGAGATAATGGCCGCCTACAAGGCCGGCAGGCGGATCATCATAGTGTCGAAGAGGGGGAGGCGCATCTCGAAGATGCTCGAGGATATGGACCGCAAGGCCTGGATCCAATACGGCAGCTCGTCGGAACTCTACGACAGCCTTCTGCGCGAGTTGAAGGATGCGCGCTGAAGCGGCTCCGAGGAGCCTAACCCTTCAGCCGTCTGACCGGGACCTGGATCTGCGTGCTCGACCAGGCCCGCTTGCTCCCCCAGGGGTCCCCCAGGTAGACCTCTCTGTACGGGCCCGCCTCCTTGTACTCGCCGGCCTTCTCGCGCGCCCTCAGCCAGTCCGCCATCCCGTGGTATATCACCCTCGGCGACACGGCGTCCGGGTCGAACGTCACTGCGGCGACGGTCGTCGCGGGGAGCGTCTTCAGGGTCACGCCATCGCCTCCTTTCACGCCCGGGCCCTTCACCTCTATGCCCATCTCCCACTTCCACTCTGCCTCAGGCGTCTCGTCCTCGCCGAACTCGCGGAAGAACCACTTTCCTGTCTTGACGCCGTGCTTCTTCGCCCAGGCGACGATCGCTTGGAACTCGGCGCCGAGCGCCTTGTCCCCGGGCCACCGCCCGGCCAGAGTCCTAGTGGCGATCCTGTACTCCGGCGTCTTCCTCATCGAAAAGTCAACTGTCAACGGCTCCCCGGAGCGCTCCACGTCTCTTTAGGCTTCCGGACCAGGGGTACTGCCGAGTTAAATCGGGGCGCGACACCTGCCGAGGCAGGGGGCGGGCGACCTTGGTGCTCAGGTACTTCGGGATACGGGTGACGGACTTGGACGCGTCCCTCACGTTCTACACCGGGCTGCTCGGGCTCAAGGAGCGGAGGAGAGGCACGATGAGCCACCGAGGGAAGTGGGTCCTGCTCGAGGACCCGAGGTCGCACCAGAGGCTCGAGCTCAACTGGTATCCGCCCAGCTCGCCTTTCGCCGCCGACTACGTCGCCGGCGAGGGCCTCGACCACATCGGCTTCAAGGTCCAGGATCCCAAAGCGACGTACGAGCGGCTAGTCGCGGCAGGCGCCGAGTCGGCGCTGGCCCCTAAGGACAGGCACGGGGTCCGCGGGATATACTACGTCAAGGACCCTGACGGCAACTGGCTCGAGTTCTTCTGAGGCCCATATCGATTTAAGGCGCCGAAGCGGCGGCCCGGTCCTTGAAGGAAGTCAGGAGCAAGGGCGCGCCGTCTCCCATAGGTCCCTACTCGCAGGGGGTCGAGGCGGGGGCGGTGTACTGCTCGGGCCAGGTCGGGCTCGACCCTGCCACAGGGCAGCTTGTGGAAGGGATCGTCGCCCAGACGGGCAGGGCCCTGCGGAACATTGCCGCGGTCCTCGAGGCCTGCGGCCTGACCATGCAGGAAGTAGCGAGGACGACAGTCTACATGACCGACCTGGCGGAGTTCCCGCAGATGAACGAGGAGTACGCGAAGCACTTCTCCACGCCGTATCCTGCCCGCTCGACCGTGCAGGTCTCGGGCCTGCCGAAGGGGGCGAGGGTCGAGATCGACGCAGTCGCCTTTCCCAGGCGCAAGGCCGCCTCCGCGTGACTCACTTCTTCATCTTCGAGTAGGCGACGATGCTTACCATCCCGGCCACCCTGAAGGCGAGGTCCCTGAAGACGGCGGCCTCGGCCGAGTCTGGCTTTGCCACGCCTACTGGGACGCCGGCGTCCGATTGCTCCCTGACCGCCGGGTACAGCGGTATCTCCCCCAGGAAGTCGACGTTCTGCTCGGCGGCCATCCTCCTGCCCCCTCCTCCCGCGAAGAGGTAGGACCGCTCCCCGCAGTGGGGGCAGACGAAGTAGCTCATGTTCTCGACCACGCCGAGGATCCCTACGTCCAGCCTGCGGAACATGGCGAGCGCCTTGGCGGCTATCCCCACGGCCGCGTCCTGAGGGGTGGTAACCACCACTATGCCTGCGAGGGGCACGGTCTGAGCGAGCGTGAGAGAGGCGTCGCCGGTCCCGGGCGCGAGGTCGCAGACAAGGTAGTCCAGCTCGCCCCAGTCCACCTGGGTGACCAGCTGCTTGATCGCGCCTGCCACGAGAGGGCCTCTCCATATGACCGGGGTCTCGACGTTGTAGAAGTAACCGAGCGAAGCTATCTTGATACCGTGCGCGACGGGAGGGATTATCCTGTCGTCCTTCACCTCGGGCCCCTTGTCCACCCTCAGCATGTGAGGCACGCTCGGGCCGTAGACGTCGGCGTCCAGGATCCCCACCTTGGCCCCGGACGAGGCCAGGGCGACAGCGAGGTTGACGGAGACCGTGGACTTGCCGACCCCGCTCTTGCCGCTGGCGACGGCTATCACGTTCTTCACACCTTTCAGAGTGTCGCCT
>JASHVX010000126.1 GCA_030044375.1 Nitrososphaerales archaeon
CGACGACCCCAAGGTCGTGGCTGAGGCGCAGAAGATGATAGACGAGAGGAAGTCGATGATGGGTACGACAGGCGACTCGCTCAAGATGCAGGAGAGGGGCGTCAACGTATGACCCTGACCGTGGGCGTCCTCGGGCTGCAGGGCGACATCGAGGAGCACGTCTCTTCATTGGAGGCTGCATGCTCGAACCTGGGGGTCGAGGGAGATGTGATCCTCGTCAAGAGCGTCGACGACGCGAAGCGCGTACACGCCCTAGTGATACCGGGAGGAGAGAGCACTGTCATGGGCGGGCTCTCCTCGATCAAGGGCCTGATGCCGGCCCTCCGCGACAGGGTAGGCCACGGACTGCCCACGTTGGGGACCTGTGCGGGGATGATCCTTCTGGCGAAGGGTTCCCGCGATAGAGTCGTGGGAGAGACGAGACAGGCGCTGATAGGGACGCTGAACATAACGGTCGAGAGGAACTCGTTCGGACGCCAGCGAGAGTCCTTCGAGACGACCCTGGAGCTGGGCCTTCCTGGAGGAGACGGGTTTCACGGCGTGTTCATCAGGGCCCCGCAGGTGAGGTCGGTCGGAGATGGAGTCAAGGAGTTGGCGAGGCTGGACGACGCGGTCGTCGCCGTGCAGCAGGGGAGGACGATTGCAACTGCATTCCACCCCGAGCTGAGCGGGAGTACTCTGGTCCATGAGCACCTGATATCTCTAGCGACAGGCAAGGCGGCTGCTACCTAGTCGCTGCCCTGCGACCCGCGTTCAGCCGCTTACGAGCGGGCCCACGACGAACATGCTGAAGAGGAGCAACGAAAGCACTCCCAGGGTGATCAGGACGAACGAATACCTCCGCTCCCCGAGGAAGAGGAAGAACGAAACGAACACCCTTGCGACGGGGGTCGCAAGGAGGATCAGCAGGCCCAGATCGATTATGGCGTACGGCTTGGCGGAGAGGACCCCGCTGACCAGCGGCGCGAACCCCAGGAGGAACCTGTCGTGCATCTGGTACAACTGCTCGGCGCTGCCCAGAGAGGAGTACCCGGTCTGGCCCTCCGCGAACATCATGGCCGAGCCGACGCCGACGATGGTGAAGGAGACGATGACGCCTGCCCTCAGGACGAGGCCCACGGCTGTGTTGAAATCGATTGCTCGCTTCATCTTGCCCTAGACCCCGTGCAGGAGCATTTCGACCGCGAGGACCACGATTATCGGGATGAACACCTTGCGTATGGACGCGTTCCGCAACCTGACCAAGGCCCTGGTCCCGATTAGGGACCCGAGGACTACGCCGAGGACGACGGGAGCGGCGAGGAACGGGTTGATGTAGCCGCCGAGGTAGTATATCCCGGTGCTGGCTGCCGCAGTCACCCCGATCATGAAGTTGCTGGTCGTCGACGAGACCTTCATCGGCAGCTTCATGCCGACGTCGAGCGCGATGACCTTGAGTACCCCGCTGCCTAGCCCCAGCAGCCCCGAGATCACCCCTGCGACGTACATGATCGAGAGGGCGAGAGGGGAGCGGGTCGCCTGGTAGCTGATGTCCCTGTTCAGGGCGACGTCGTGGTACTCGCCGTTCAGCTGGAGCCTCCTGCTTATCGCGTCGGGCTTGACGCCCGTCGGGACCTCCTCGCCGATCTGCCTGAGGAGAGGCAGCACCGACACCAGAAGGACGGCTCCGAATATGACGTATATCACTCCCTGAAGGTCGGCGCGCGCCAGGTACAGGGTCAGCACCGCGCCAGTTATCGCCCCGCTCGTCGTCGCCAGCTCCAGGAACATGCCTATCCTGAGGTTGGTCACCCCCTCTTTCACATAGGCGGAAGCGGCACCGCTGGAAGTTGCTATGACCGACACTATGCTGGCTCCTATCGCGAAGAGCGGGGGGACGCCGAGGAATATCGTGAGCAGCGGGACCATGACGACGCCTCCGCCGAGGCCGAGCAGGGAGCCGAGGATGCCTGCGAAGAAGGCGGCCGCCAATACAATCATGAAGAAAGCGAGCGGCGTCGTGCCGATCCCCTCCTCGAATTGGTCAGGCCGAGAGCCGAAAGCTGGGATGTGAGCGGTTCCATCCCTGCAGGGTCTGCTTCGATCGCCCGTAGGATGGCGTCGCCGTAGAGGTTGACGATGAGAGACTCTCTGTCTCCCGACGCCGGGAGGGCCTGGTACCTCCGGGCAGCCTCGGAGACGAAGTACGCCATCCTGTCCGCGACCTTCTCCATCTCTACGCTCGAGAGAGTGACTCGGGCTCCCTTCAGGGCCTTGATGGCAAAGACGCCACGCAGCCTCTCAAGGTTGACGGCTAGGAGGTGGCGCCGCAGCTCGAGGGGCACCGCCCCGTAGTCCACCACGAAGTACTGCGCGTCTGCCTCGTAGAACTTCTGGATGATGCCGTGCGCCTCGGCCTCGCTTCTGACGACCCTGACGAGGCGGGCGGCCCTGAGCTCCTTGAGGTGGTAGTACACCGAAGGGTCAGCCATTCCCAGCAGCTCGCCGAGCATCTTCTGGGTGAGCTGCTTCTCGCCGAGGTGCCGCAGGATCTGCCTCTTGACGGGATCGACGAGCAGCCTGGCGACCTCGACCTGCGAGACCACCTGGACGGCTCTTCTGGCCAAGCCTATCGGTTAGCCTGACATTATCGATTATATCAATCTAACCGTCTGTGCAGCCTGCCAGGCTGCTCGCCGCTAGGCCCCTTCGCCTCTGACCTTTCCGGGCCACCAGTTGTACTTCTGCGCTATCGCCATCAAGGACGGGACGAACAGGAGAATGACGACGCCGACGTCGACCAGGACCGCAGAGGCCACGCTTATCCCGATCTCGGCGAGTATCCCTATCCCGCTCGCGGCCAGGGATGCGAACACGCTGGACAGTATGAGGCCGAGGCCGAAGACGGTCACCCACGTCTTCTCTACGGCTGTCTTTATCGCTTCGATGTCCTGCTTTCCGCTGACCGCCTCTTCCCTTATCCTCGTCACCAGGAATATGTCGTAGTCGATGCCGACCCCCAGCATGGTGACTATCACGAATAGGGGAGAGAGGCTCACTATCGGGGTCTGTAGGGCGTAGTAGAATATGATGGCGAGCAGGGCCAGCGCGAAGGCGGCGCTGCACAAAATCGTGAAGATTAGGCGCAGCGGGGTGAAGACCGAACGGAGCTGCGCGAAGAGTATGAAGTAGACGCCGAGCGCCAGGATGAGCAGGACGAGGGGGAGCACCCCGTTGATCAGGGCGAGGGTGTCTATCGTGGACTGGGTTGTGCCTCCGAAGAGCACAGTAGTCCCGGCGGGCAGGTGGAGTGCCGAGACGGAAGCCTCGACCGCTTTGAGGTCGGCGACAGCCGTGGAACTCTGCGCCGACGAGGTCAGCCCCACTGTGATCAGGGCGGTGAGGTTGTCCTTGCCAATCTGCGACAACGTCCCCGAGAGATACTGTGCCTGCACGGGCCGCGAAAGGCCTCCCAGAGTGCTCAGGTTGAACGGGGTCCCGTACGGGGAGGTGGGGCTGCTGGTGCTGCCCACGCCCGCCGAGCCGGAGACGGCCGCGGTGACAGCCGCGACGGCCGCAAGCTGGGTCTGGTTGAACTCGTCTTTCCCGTAGGCTATGGGGTCGTGGAAGGTGACGAGGACGAAGGTGGGCGACGCGACCGACCCTCCGAGGTTCTTCGTGATCGCGGTGAGGCCCTGGTTGCTCTCGAAGTTCGGGAGCAGCTTCAGGACGTCGAAGCCGCTCGGAGTCTTGTAGGTCACATATAGGGCGCCGAGGGCGAGAAGGGAGATCACCGCGGCTATCGCGACCTTCCTCTGGAGAGTCTTCTCGGTGATCCTGTCGAGCTTTGACCTCTTCGTGGTCGGGACGATGGACTTCGGCCTGGCTCCCTTCGGCCAGAAGAGGCGGTCCCCCAACAGGAGCTCCAGTGACGGGAGCAGCGTGAGCGAGGCCGCGAGCAGTACGGCCACCCCGAGGGCGATTCCCGTCCCTACGGCCCCGAAGAACGGCACCTTGGTTATCGCCAGCACGACGTATGCCACGACGACAGTTGTCCCGGCCGTGAGTATGGCCTGTCCAGCCCACTTGACGGACACAGCCACGCTGTCTTGGATTGACTTGCCCTTCGACCTCTCCTCCCTCGTGCGCCTGAGCTGGAGCACGGAGTAGTCAACGGAGAGCCCGAGCATGGTCAGTATCATCAGGAAGGGGACAGTGAAGTTGATCTGGCCGTGCTGGACGACCACTATCAGGCCGTAGACGGAGGCCAGTGATATCCCAACCGCCAGGCCGCCTATCAGGAGCGGGACGAGCGCAGCCACCGGTGACAGGAACAGCAGGCCGGCCACCAGGAAAGACACTGCCAGTCCTGGCAGGATGCTGTCGTCGAGGGCAGGCTTGGCCGCGTTCTCGAAGTCCAGCGCGACGACCGAGCCGCCTGTCACGTAGATCCGGCCCAGGCCCGAGAGGCTGGAGTCGTGCACCGCGCTCCGCGCCTGAGTGATGACGGGGTTGCTCGGAGGGGACGAGAAGTTCAGCTCGAAGAGCATCGTCCCGTTGTCTCTGCTCACGAAGTTCTGCGTGACCGCGGAGGACAGGCGGTATGGGAAGTCGGCGTAGGCGATGGTCGAGACTAGGTTGGCCACTGACGAGCGGATCTGGCTGGGAGTGCTTGTCGCGTTGAGCCCCGTGAATAGTGCGTAGAGCGAGGAGGAGTTGACAGTGAAGAGGGGCGACTCCGCCAGCTCTGCCGAGACGGCGCCGGCGACCTGCGAGGACGCGGCGTCCCACGCTGCTGCCTGGGACTGGGGGTCGGGGGCCTGGGCCGATGCGAGGGCGACCTGGCTGAGGTAGCCGGGGACCGTCTCGTCGAGCAGGCCCTCCTCTTCCCCGTAGACGCTCACGATGCCGGTGAAGTGGGAGCCCGATAGGTCGGCGGTCAGCGTCCCGTTCAGGGCCAGGATGTCCGCTTTCACGCTGTCGGAGTAGACGTTGCTGTTCTCGAATACGACGATTATAGGGTTCGAGCTCGAGTTCGTCGACGGGAACTGGGCGTCGAGCAACGCCTGCGCCCTGTCGGACTCGGAGTTCGGCACGCTCAGGCTGTTCGAGCCTGCGACGTTGAAGGAGACGGAGGCGAAGAAGCTTGCGATCAATGGTGCGGAGGCGATTAGGATGAGCAGCCAGACGACGATGACTACCTTGTGCCTCTTTCTGACGAAGTCGTTCAGAAAGTCGAACATCGACCCGCCTCGGCTCATCCCGGGACTCGTTCCTTGCTCGTGTCTAGACGGCGCATCAGAGAGTCGTCCAGTTCCTTTGGGGCGTATGAGATGCCATCGGTCAGGAGAAGCCGACTGACGTCGAGAGAAAAGAATTGCGGACACATGTAGGCTGGTCGTCGCCATCGGTCAAGAAGATGGCTTCGCTGGCAAGCCCAGAGTACCTGAGGGAGCGATGAGGTCCTGCGCGTGGACCATGCCGCACGCCGGTCCAGAACGTGGACAGGGCCAGCGAAGGTGTAAGTAGAAGGGGCGCTAAAGTCAGTCTGCCTCATGAAGAGGAAGACTTACGCAGTCGTGGTGGTCGTGGCGGCAGCCGCTGCGATGTTCATATTGGCTCCGTTGGTATATTCGCCTATCAAGGAGGAGAACACAGACCCCTCCTTTGCGACTTGGATATCAGCCTATGAATCCCCAAGTTGCTACGTCCTTGGCTGGGGGATGACGTATGAAGGGCCATCTCCGGTACAGGGGGTCGTCTTCAGCTCTCCGGTGTATAACCCTCAGACGTACCATCTAGGTTGCCTCCCCTCGTCAATTAACACTACAACAATACTTCGGTCGGAGTCGTGACTTTCAGAGGACCAGAGCCGGCTCTAACCCTTCGGGGTGACGTCCTACTCCGGCCTGAGCGCCCTTCTCGCCGCAAGGTAGCCGAGGAGCCCCAAGATGGCGGCGAACGCCACTAGGTAGCCGATGTCAGACCAGTAGGTCGAAGCCTGGCTGGCGGAGAGCGAGCCGTTGACTATGAGGAGCCTGGCGGCCTCGTTCGCCTTCGTCACGGGGTTCACGTTGGCGATGGTCTTCAGCCAGTCAGGGAAGCTTGAGGGTGGGAAGAAGGTGTTGCTCATGAACATTATCGGGAGAGTGAGGAAGTTGACTATGGCCACGAGCGAGTCTATGCTCCTGACGGTGAGCGCGAGGGCCGTGAAAATGAAAGACAGTCCCAGGCCCAGGAGTATGAAGGCGATGAAGACGCCGACAAAGTCCACGACGCCGAACGAGCCGGGAAGCTTCAGGCCGCTCGGGAGGAAGAGGGCCACGATGAAGGTCAGGACGGCCAGGAGGAGCACCTTCGCGAGGTTCTGGAAGACGCCCGAAAGATAGATCGCAGCCCGTGGGATGGGCGCGGTCAGCAGGGAGCTCAGATAGCCCAACTGCCGGTCGAGGACCAGGTCTATGCCCCCGAAGGCCATGTTGAAGACGAGTATGATGCATATGACGCCCGAGGTCAGGTAGGTGATGTAGGTCGGGGCGCCGCCGAAGGCCTCTTGCAGGCCGAGGTTGCCCGGATTGAACGAGCTCCCGAAGAGCGCTAGGTAGAACAAGGAGGTGAAGAGGCCAGGCATTACAGAGGCCGGGTTCCTGACCCACTTCTGGAGGGCCCTCATCGTGAGCGCCAGCGTCTCTCTCAGCAATTATCTCGCCCTCTCCATCCTGATGTTCTCCCATGTGGAGTCGCTGGTCGAGGACTCTTCGTCCCGCATCGACCGCCCGACGACGTCGAGGAAGACCTGGTCCAGCGTAGGCTTGGAGAACGCTATCTCGGCGATCTCCAGGTTCTTCTGAAGAACACCGGTCACGATGGCAGGTAGCGCCTTCTCCGTCTTTGGCAGTTTGATCCTGTACACGTTCGCCTCCCTCGAGACGCCGCTCACGCCCTCGATTCCGGAGAAGAAACCCGTCAGGTCCTCCTTGTCCTCCGAGAGAGTCAGCGTCACTATGTCGCCCCCGTGCGCCGCCTTCAGCTCTGCGGGGGAGCCGGAGACCTTGATGGTGCCGTGGTCCACGATGGCGATGCGCTTGCACAGGGAGTCAGCCTCGTCGAGATAGTGGGTCGTCATGAAGACGGTGAGCCCTCTCTGCTTGTTGAGGCCCTTGATGTAGTCCCACATCTTGCTCCTGGTCTGGACGTCGAGCCCAAGCGTCGGCTCGTCCAAGAAGAGGACCCTTGGCTCGTGGAGCAGACCCATTACCAGTTGCAGGCGCCTGCGCATCCCTCCCGAGTAGGTCTTCACCTTGCGGCCTGCCGCCTCTTGCAGGTCAACCAGTCCAAGCAGGTCGGTGACCTTGGACTTGAGCGAGGAGCCGCGGACCTGGTGGAGCCTGGCCATCAGCAGCATGTTCTCCGTCCCGCTGAGCTCGTCGTCAGCCGTGAGCTCCTGAGGCACGACCCCTATGCTCTTGCGGACCCCGCCGGGGTCCTTTGCAACGTCGTGGCCGGCGACGGTCGCCCTCCCTTCCGTGATGGAGGCCAGAGTGTTGAGCATCTTGATGGTCGTGGTCTTGCCCGCACCGTTCGGGCCGAGGAAGCCGAAGATCTCTCCTTCTGAGACGCTGAACGATATGTGGTCGACTGCCTTCACCTTGCCGTGGTAGACCTTGGTGAGGTTCTCCGCCTGGATTATGTCGGCCATCTTTGGCCGCCTGGGACGCCGGACTCATAAACAGTCAGTGAACCTCTGGAGGGGCTGAAGCTCGCATAGACGCCCAAGCCCAATCTGTCGAAGACTGAGAGTCAGTTCCACGCACGTGCCGGTCCTCGAAGTCGCACTTACTCCTAGCGTCTATGTAATGACTTCAATCGTCACTGTGCGCAAGAGTAGCCAGGTTCGGTTGCGAGAGCGTAGTCTGGGTCTATACATCGTAGTCGAGCCAGTCGATATACGGCGGCTTGACGCCGAGTTGCCAGAGGAGACAAATCAACTCCCCGATGTGGGCTAGCTCGTCTACCGCGGCATGTGCGAGGATCTTCTCGAGCCTCCTTCGTGTTGTCCCGGCGGACTCCTTGAACGACAGCTCGCGGCTCAGGTCGGCGTCTTTCAATGTCTCGAGATATCTTCTTGTGAGCTCGCCCACCTTCGAGCTGTCAGCGGCTAATTGGTCAAAGTCGCGATAGTTCCCAGTCTTCCGGTCTGGGGCATCTATGACTGAGCCCCTTCTGGCAGCACACTGGAGCCACCCCTCTTCCACGTCAAGGATGTGGATGAAGACGCCGAGCATCGAGCCCCAAGTGGCACCCCTGTCCTTCGTGAAGGCTTCCCAGCCTATACCTCTGAACACTTCGAGGAACCTGCGTCGAGTCTCAATGAGATACTCGAATCTCTCTCGGACACTTGCCACGCTCATTTGACTCTGACGGCGGAATCAGAGTATTAATCATGAACGAGTCGCGATTCTTGGTCGAAAGCAATAATACACGAGCCGGGAAATCAAGCTTACGCATGAGGACCCTTGAGGCGAAAGCGTTCATCGCGCTCGCGGTCCTGCTCCTCTCGTGCCAGTGTCTTGCGTCAACGACAGCACCGGCTGTCGCCTCGGGCCCGGTCTGCGGCGGCACCATCACGGCGAACACCACACT
>JASHVX010000127.1 GCA_030044375.1 Nitrososphaerales archaeon
CAGGCTCTCGAGAAGGTCAGGGGCACGCGGAGCAAGAACGAGAAGGTCAGGGTCTTCGCCTCCTTCCTCTCCTCGCTCGGCCCTGAGGACGCCGAGGTCGCCGCGAGGCTCTCCACCGGCAGGTCCTCGGAGAGGGGCAGCAAGGACGAGGCCCAGGTCGGCTACTCCACGTTGCTGGACCTCGTCATGGAGATGACAGGGGCCAACAGCCGCGACGTCTCGAAGGCGTACCTGAAACACGGCGACCTCGGCGAGGTGGCCGAGGAGCTGCTGGCCGGGAAGAAGGAGCAGGCGCTCTTCGAGGAGCCCCTCCTCCTCGGCGACCTCGACGATACGTTCGCGAAGCTCAGGGACGCCAAGGGGAAGGGCTCGGCAGCCACGAGGAAGGGCCTCGTGAAGTCGCTCCTGCTGAGGGCCTCTCCCCTCGAGTCCAAGTACATCGTGAAGGCCCTCACGGGCGAGATGAGGACAGGCCTGGTGTCCGGCCTGGTCGAAGAGGCCATCGCCGCCGCCTACTCCGTACCCAAGGAGCAGGTGGCCAGGGCGCACATGCTCGTAGGCGACCCAGGGCTGCTCGCCTCGGCCGCGGCGAGAGGCCAGGTGGGGTCGATCACGATGACACCCTTCAGGCCGGTGAACTTCATGCTCGCCGAGCCTGTCGCGACCCCGGAGGAGGGATACGCGCACTACGCCAAGGAGGTGTACGCGGAGTACAAGTACGACGGGGTGCGCGTCCAGGCCCACAAGCTAGGCGCCCGGGTGCGGCTGTACTCCAGGAGGCTCGAGGACATAACGGCCAGCTTCCCCGAGGTCGCGGAGCGCGTGTCGGCGGCGGAGGGCGACGTCATACTGGACGGGGAGGTCGTCCCGTTCTCGGCCGGCAAGCCTCTCCCCTTCCAGCTGCTCCAGCGAAGGCTGAGGCGCACGGAGGGGTTCGAGGAGGCCGCCAGAAGGGCACCGGTCACGTACTTCGCCTTCGACCTCCTCTTCCGCGACGGCAGGGAGAAGACCGAGCTCCCGCTCGCCGAGCGCAAGGACGAGCTCAAGGCCGTCCTAGGGAGGGAGGCCGCCTTAGCCTACTCCAAGCTCGTCTCCAGCCCCGAGGAGACAGCCGCCGCCTTCCGCGAGAGCAGGGACCTGGGATACGAAGGCCTGGTGCTGAAGGACCCGGCCAGCAGGTACACCATGGGCAGGCGGGGGGCAGGCTGGGTCAAGCTGAAGGAGGAGCTGGACACGGTGGACGCGGTCATAGTCGCGGCCGAGTACGGGCACGGGAAGAGGGCCGGCGTGATCTCAGACTACACCTTCGCCGTGAACGACAGGGGCGACCTCAAGACGATCGGGAAGGCGTACAGCGGGCTCACCGACGCGGAGATACTCGAGATGACCGAGCGGATGAAGAGCCTGACCGTGGAGGACCACGGCTACTGGAGGACAGTGAGGCCCGAGGTGGTCGTCGAGGTCGCGTTCGACAGCGTCCAGAGGAGCTCGCGGCACGACAGCGGGTACGCCCTGAGGTTCCCACGCATCAAGAGGATAAGGACTGACAAGGGGCCTTCCGACATAGACACGATGGAGAGGGTCGAGGAGATCTTCGCCAGGCAGAAGCAGAAGCTGGAGGACAAATGAGCCTCCCGCGCCCGGTTGGGCCTTATATGGGGCGCCAGACTCCGGTGGTCGCTTGCTAGCAGAGCTCCTGATAGGAGCCTCCTTCGCCATAGCGTCGTACCAGGACATCAAAGACCGGGCCGTCAGCGACATCGTGTGGGTGCCGGCCCTCATAGGGGCGGCCTACGCCATCTACTCTGCGTTCCCGGACGCGGACTTCGCGCTCGCCAAGCTGGGGCTGATAGGCGGCATAGCGCTCGCCTTCGCGCTGATAGGCATGGTAGGGGAGGCCGACGCGATAGCGCTCGCCTTCGTGGCCGCGGACCCCTCCCGGCTGTCCCCTATCGTGCCGCTCGTCGCAGGCGCCGCGGTCGCGGCGGCGCACATAGGCTACGAGCTGGCGAAGGGCGACGCCAGGGGGACAAAGACGATACCCATGGAGAGGTTCCTCAAGGAGCAGAAGTGGATACCGAAGGCCGTGGTGGCAGACGGCGCCAGGCACGAGGTGTCCAGCGACGTCAACGTCGCGAGGGACGAGGTCGAGGCCATGGGCCTGCCGGGGGCTATGGTCGAGGCCAAGTACGGCGTCCCCGAGGTGGCGTACCTTGGGGCAGGCTACATCCTGTTCCTCGCGTATCTGTTGGCCACGAACGCCTCCGCCTTCCTTTCAGTCCACTGAGAAGCGGTGGTTAAATCCAGACGCGCGGCGACTCCAGGTCTGAATGGTCTTCTTGGTGCTAGAGGGCTTCTCCGGGACCGGGAAGACGACCCTGGCGAAGATGCTCGAGGCCAGGGACTGGATGCGGCTCCAGGAGTCGGCCCACGCGCTGCCTGACCACGTCCCCGTGCTCGACAAAGGAGACACGCGCTCCGACTACAGCCTCCTGGGCGCCACGCTCGCGTACGTCTCCACCGTCTCCCGCATGAGGAAGGACAGGAACGTGGTCTCCGAGGGCTACCTCCTGTCTGACCTGGCCTACGCCAAGGTCCGCATGGCGCTGGGCCTGAGCTCGGCCTACCCTTCTATGCTCTCCATCTGCAGGGAGGTGCTCGCAGACGGCTGCGCGAGGCCGGACCTGTACGTCCAGCTGTCCAGCCGCCCAGGGGAGTCCGGGACGAAGGTCCCTGCGACCGGGGCAGCGAAGGAGCTCTTCAGGACGAGGTACTACGAGGCGCTCTCAGAGGTCCACACCGAGCTCGGGGAGACTGACGTAGTGAGCCTGTCGACCGAGCCCGACGCGGCGAGCACTCTGGACAAGGTCCTTGCCGTCATCAAGGAGCGAGGCCTGGCCTAGGTGCCGCGAGCGCTCAGTGCGAACTGGCTGGAGACCCTGTCGAAGGCGACCCTGGACGCCCAAGAGGCTGTCGCGGCGGTCGCAGCCGCAGGGGAGAGGGGCGTGGTGGTCGGGACAGGCGCCGCGGGGGACAAGACGCTGCTTGCCGACAGGAAGGCCGAGGACGCGCTGGCCGAAGTCCTAGTCGCGCGGCAGGGGCTGAGGATGCTCAGCGAGGAGGCAGGGCAGGTCGGCGACCCTAGGAGCAGCCTGACCGCGGTCGTGGACCCGCTGGACGGCTCCTCCAACTTCCAGAGAGGGCTCCCCTTCTACTGCTCGTCGGTGGCCATAGCCGGAGGGAGCGGCCTGGAGAGCGTGACCGCCGGCGCGGTCAGGAACCTGGTCAGCGGCGACCTCTACTACGCCGAGCGGGGCCTCGGCGCGACCAAGAACGGTGCGCCGATCCGGACCACGCGGGCGGCCAGGCTGGAGGAGTCCGTGGTCGGCGTCGACCTCAGCGGCTCCCCTGCCGGGACGGTCGCGGGCCACCTGCGCCTCCTCTCCGGGTCGAAGAGGGTCGTGCACTACGGCGCCAACGCGCTGGAGCTGTGCCTGCTCGCCGACGGGAGCATAGACTCCTTCGTCGACCTGAGAGGCAGGATGCGCGTCACCGACATAGCCGCAGGCTGCCTCATCGCGCAGGAGGCCGGCGCGGCTGTCAGGATAGAGCGGGTGCCCGAGTCCGCCCCCGAGCTCAGCTTCGAGTCGAGGTTCAACGTAGTCGCCTCTGCGACCGCGGCCCTCCAGGGGGAGGTGCTCGCGAGCCTGAAGTCAGGGAGGGGCGCCTGAGACGGCCCGGACGAGCGCAGCCAGCTCCGACTCGCGCCTTTCGGAGAGGTACGAGAACCTGGCCGCCATCCTGGCCCGATAGTCGGCGAGCCTCCCCGCGTCGCCGGTCAGCCACGCCAGTCTCTCGGCCACCTCCTTGGGGTCCGAGGAGTCGACATACACGAGCGAGTCGCCGAAGACGGCCTCTATCTCCTTCCTCCTCGACGAGACCGTGGGCAAGGAGGCGGCCGCGTACTCGAAGAGCACGTGGTTGACGGTGTGGGGCTCGTCCGACACGGTGAGGCCGAAGTCGCAGGAGGCCTTGAGCTCCTCGTACCTCGGCTTGGGGAGGTACCCGAGGAACCTGACGTTGCGGAGCGGCCCCAGGGCCCCGATGCGGGGGGCGAGCCGCGAGGGCGGGCCCGTGACCGCCAGGGTCACGCCCTGCACGGACTCCGCCGCCCTGGCCTCAGACTCTACTCTCTCCAGAGGGACGCCCTGGTGGCCGGAGGCCACGCCAAGGAGGCCCCGGCCCCCCGTGAGCTCTCTCCTCAGCTCCTCGCTCCTCGCGAAGGCGTTCCTCGCCACGTGGTCGTGCACAGTGAGGACCCTCCTCGCGCCCATCGAAGCCAGCTCGTCGCGCCACACGGCGTGGGGGACGGTGTTCGCGTCCGCGGCCCTCCCGACCGCGGCCTCGAGCGCGCGCACGAACGGCGAGACCACGCTGCCCCCGAAGCCCTTGACGTTCCAGAGGTTGTGGTGGTCGACGATGAGCCGCGCGCCCGTGACCCTGCTGTAGGGGACGCACGCGAGCGGGCAGAACGGCGGAGGGTTCTGCGCGTAGACCACGTCCGGCCTCTCGTCGGCCAGGTAGGCGAGCGTCATCAGCGAGTAGGCGAGGTACTTCAGCGGGGCGGCGTACTTCGGCAGGTACCCGAAGTCGAAGTTCTTCCGTCTGCCGCCGATCGCAGCCGAGAGCTCGTCGAGCCTGTCGCTGAAGGGGGCCCAGGCTATGCATGACACGCCTCCCTTGGCCCGCGGGGGGGCGCGTCGGTCTGCTCTCAACGCCTGGTCCTCTGCCGGCGCCTCAGGCGAGGCTCTCCCTCAGAGAGTCCAAGGTGGCGAACACGTAGTCAGGCCGGAGGTCGCCCTCGCGCGGCTTGCCCAGTAGCGCGGTCTTCACGCCGGCCTTCCTCCCCCCGGCCACGTCGTTCAGCCTGTCTCCTGTGAAGAGCGTCTCCTCGGGCCTCGCCCCCAGGGTCTTCAGCGCCAGCCTGACCTGCTCCCCTCTGTCGAGCGAGTCCTCCCTGGTCACAATGACGTCGAAGAGCTCCCCCACGTGGTAGCGGCCGAGCAGCCTGTCGCAGGCGGCGAGGCCCTGCATGGTGACGAGCCCGAGCCGGGAGCCCTTCTCGAGCCTCTGAAGCAGTGCGACCGCACCCTCGGTCGGCTTCGCGCCCCCGACGGCGGCGAGCTCGTGGCGGTCGAGCAGCGCGAAGAGCGTCTCCTTCATCGACGGGTGGACCGAGACGAGCTGCTCCACCTTCATGAACAAGGGTACCGCGTCGAAGGGGCCGCCTGCCAGCCTGGCGACCTCCTCCCTGACCTCGGCCCAGTCAACGGGGATGGTGAACAGCGTCCCGTCGAGGTCGAAGACGTAGGCAGAGAAGCCGCCCGCGCTCAAATCACCCTCTCCTTCCAGCCGCCCTCGCGCCAGAGCAGCACCCCCGAGTCCATGTTCCTTATCATGTGCAGCCCCTCCGGGAAGAGGTCGTGCTTCGGCGCGTCCCCCGGAGGCGCGGCGCCGAGGCCCATCCGCACGTAGAGGTCTGCTAGGTTGCCGTACCACGGCAGGTGGAGATGCCGTGTCGCCACGTATCCCCACAGCGGCATGGTGGTGTGGAACTTCCCGGCGTCCACCTCCGTGACGCAGGGCCGGCCCTCGGAGTCCTCCTTCAGGTCTATCGAGTACGCCCCGTCGGGCCTGGGGTCGATAGCCTTCACCGCCGAGTCGGCCGCCTCGTTCGCCTTCTCGTCCTTCACGATCCTCGCGACCGAGGGCGTCCCCGTGATCCCCGAGGGCGATATGTGCTTGAACGGGTACTCCAGCCTCTCGCGGCAGTACGACGTCACGAGCCTCCCCTCCCTCCACAGGGCGTCCACCGCTATGTTCCTTCCAGGGAGGTACTCCTGAGTTATGAACTCGTCCAACGGCGTGCCCCTGCCGGTCCATATCGCTACCCAGTGCTGGGCCTCCTCCTTCGTGCGGCACGGGAGGCTATACCTGCCCCCGGCGCCGTGCCTCGCCCTCACCCAGACGGGGTCCCCAAGCGACGAGAACGCCTCGTCCAGGTCCTCCGTCCGCCTGAGAGGCACGGTCCTGGCCACGCGGACGCCCGCCTTCTCCAGCTTGACCTTCGTGAGCAGCTTGTCCTGCCCCACGTCCATCACCTCGGGCGCGGGGAGCAGCGTCCTCGCGGGGACCTTGTCCGACGCCCTCGAGATCACGAGGGCCTCGCTGGACGGCTGGGGGTGGACGAACTCGGCGCGCTCCTGCCTCGCGATGGAGGCTATGGTCCCTATGAACTCGGGCGAGTCGTGGCGCGGCGTCCTGTGGCGCGAGTCCAGGTCTGGGAGCTCTATGTAGTAGGCGTCGTAGTCGGCCCCGGCTATCCAGTACCCCTGGTCCGAGGCCCTGAGCGCCCTGACGAAGTTCACGCCGGCTATCCCTCCGGCCCCGGTCACCAAGACCCTCGGCCTGGCCATGTCACGCGGCCCCCATGGACACTCTCAGAGGCCCGCCCGCAGCCGTCACTGTCTGCGACTCGCTCTCGCTCTTCAAGAACCCACCCTCGACTGAGACGGCCTTCCTCCGCCCTGACTTGAACGTTAGGACCAGCCCCTCGGGGGCGGCCTCCATCGAGACCGCAGACCCGCCCGCGGCCAGGGGGGCGCCCCTGGCGAGCCACCATCGCGCAATCCCCTCGCCTGTCGCCGAATAGCAGCGGCTCCTCGCGATGTGCGACAGCACCCTAGGGTAGATCCTCCCTCCCTTCATCCTCACCGACTCCTGGTGCCAGAGGACCGTCATCAGGCCGTTCACTGCCGCGACCTCGCCCAGCAGGTCGAGGAAGTCCCTCTCCCCTGCGGCCTCGTCCCTCTTGAGGTATCCCCACAGCGTGGTGTCCATCAGGACGAGCGGGAGCTCTACGATCTTCATCGGGGCGAAGGCCTGGTCGGGCGGCCTGAACGGAGAGCAGAGCCCCAGCCTGAAGCCGAGCCTGTCCCTGTTCCCGACCGTGGTGTCGTAGAGGAAGCCGCAGGACTCCGCGACCCCCCATGTCTTGCCGTAGTCGAACTGCAGGAAGTGCTCCCTGAGGCCGGCTGGCCTGCTTCCGAAGGCCTCGGAGATCCTGGCCGCGGCTGCGCCCATGGCCTCGGGAGAGTCGTGGGTGCCGAAGTCTCCGTGGAGCCCGGCCTCCCAGCCCGACCGGGCCAGCTCCTTGACTGGCGGGGCAAGCGCGCCGAGGTCGTAGTTCTTCGAGAGGAAGTAGAAGCTCGACCTCATCCCCAGGCCCGACTCCCACTTCGCGATGAGGTCCAGGTTGTCGTAGGGCGACCTGACGCCGAGCACGGCGAGCGCGAGGTCGGTCGCCGAGAACCGGCCCGCCCGCCTGAGGATGTGCGAAAGCGGCCTGCGCACGTTGTCGACGTCGTGGGTCAGGCAGGCCGCGAAGCTCGCGTTCCCCGGCCACCTCGCCTTCCTGACGAAGTACCCCTGCGCCTCGACGGCTTCGGCCTGGAGCCGCTGGAGGAAGGCCTGGAGCTGGTGCTCCAGGACGGGCGAAGGGCTGGCCGAGTCCGGCGAGCCTCCCATGGCCGACGCGACGCCGGCCACGAGGGCGTCCGGCACCTCCGAGGGGTCGCAGCTCCCACGAGGGAGGCCGAGGCTGTCCTCTACGAAGCCCGCGCAGTAGGCCCTCACCGCGTCATCCATTGGCCGCGCACCTGAAAGTCCTCGCGGCGGCGTGAGGCGAGTGAAGCATGGACGTCGGCCGCCTGCAGACGGCCGGCAGGCGATAAGGGTTGGCCGGGGCCGTCAAGCCCTTCGCCAAGTGCGAAGGCGTTCCTTCCTTGGCTAGACGGAGGGCCCTCTGGAGCGTCGCTACTGTCCCTGAGGCTTGTTCTCGGGCTTCTGCTCGCCGGCCGGGGTCCCCATGGGGGGGATCTCGGTGATCGGTTCAGGAGGCGGAGTGGTGGCCATGGTGTAGCCGATCCACGCGAGGATGGCCAACAGCAGGGCCACGGCAATGAAGGCCGTCACTCTGATGGTGTCGGCCCAAGCATACACCAACAGGGCCGCGTATACGATTATGCCGACGATGCTTCCGATGAAGATCGCCATGCCCACGGTTCTGTCGTTTGCCATGAGACGTCCGCCGGTCTAAAGTCGCGAATATAAAGAATTACGCGCCGACGAGCTAGGGCGGCGCCGGCTCCTGTCCCCGGACGCTCAGGCCGCCGCTCACTTTCGGTCCGGCCACGCACACAATCGCATGGAGGCCAGCTCGGCTCATATGCGCCGGCGAGCATCTCACTGCGATGCCCGCAGAGCCTGCAGACCGCAAGCGCCTCCACCGGAAGCATTCTGAGGAGGAGGCGAGGCGATGGGAGAGCGCGCTCAGGGAGGGCGACCCCATACTCAAGATCGCTGCGAGGGAAGGCGTCGACCCTGCGACCGTGAGCGGCTGGCTTCACAGGCTGGGCGTCGGCATCAGCCAGGGCAGGCACCGGGTCGCCCAGCCTCCGCTGGCGTGCTCTCCTGGCTTCGTCGAGCTTCTGGGCAAGGGACGCGAGCACGTGATGAGGCTCCTCGCCGCCAGCGTGTGGGGCTTCCAGGCTACCGAGGGAGGCTCTGAGCAGCTCGCGAAGTTCTGCCGGTTCGTCGGCCTGCACCACGAGGGGAAGGGGGTCGCGGAGGTCGCCGAGGCGCTGGGCGTCCACCGTTCCACCGTGGCGGCTTGGCGCCGCGGGTCTGACCAGCCCTACCTCGTCAGGCTGGCGGCCTTTGCGACAGGGAGCCCGCCGCGACCTGGATTCAGGCTCCTGCCCCTCCACCTGGCGTCAGGAGCCGCGGAGCAGTCAGGCTGGGTGCAGGTCCCTGAGTCCCTCTCGAAGTACGACGACCTGCTGGCCGTGCTGAGGCAGCTCCAGCCCCTCCACGGGACGCCAGAGGCTGCCGCCGCCTTGGGCATAGACCGGACGAGCTTCGAGGCGATGCGGCCCGAGCTCTTCGCCTACCTTCTCGCCATGATGGCGGGAGACTCCAGCAAGTCCGGCGGTTCGCAGGAGCGGTTCGCCTCCATGAGCCTCGACCTGCAGCTGACCATGAAGCACGCCGACAACGAGCGGCTTGGCACGTTCGTCTGCATGTGCGCGAACAGCCTCGGTATCAAGATGGGGCGCATCGCAGACAAGGCGCCGTCTGGGGCCACGAGGCGCGGCAGGAGCCCCTCGGCCGCGTACCGGTGGACGTCGGAGCGCTCACCGCTTCTTGCGTGGATGTTCTCGACCTGCCTGGGCCTCAGGTGGTGGGAGCGGACAAGCTACGACCAACTTCGCATGGAGTGGATCCTGCATGCTCCGAGAGAGTTCAGATTGAGGTTCGCGCAAGGCATCGCTGACTCTGACGGGTCCGTCAAGCACCACCAGGTAATCATCACGAGCGTCCCCAACACGGAGTTCCTCGCAAGAGTTCTGCGAAGCGTCGGTGTCGCAAGCGCGCACGCAGTCGAAGAGGGAGGGAGATCGCTCAGAGTCTATGTGCAGTCAAGGGAGGCGGCGAGGCTTCCGCTCTTCAACGAGATCGTAGCCGGCTATCGGTTTCAGAAATTGGCGGGCCAGCGACGCGTCAGTACCGACAGTCCACGGGAACAGCGTGCGCGGTCGGCTGACTAGGTCTGAACCTAGGCCTTCGCGGCTGCCTTCTCGACTTGGCCCTTCTGCGTGACTTCTCTGACTATGCCGGCTGCGACGGTGCTCCCCATGTCTCGAAGGGCAAACCTGCCCAGCTCAGGATAGTCCTTGAAGGTCTCGAGGACTATGGGCCTAAGCGGCTGGATCCTGACGATGGCGGAGTCCCCTGTCTTTATCGTCTTGGGCTTCTCTTCGGTCGCCTGTCCTGTCCTCGGGTCGATCTTGGCCACTATCTCGGAAATCGTCGCCGCGACCTGTGCGGTGTGGGCGTGGAGCACGGGAGTGTATCCGGGGGCTATCGCAGTCGGATGGAACACCACGATGACCTGGGCGAGGAACTCCCTGGCGATTGTCGGCGGGCTGTTCGAAGGGCCGAGCACCGAGCCCCTGCGGAAGTCCGTCTTCGAGACGCCCCTGAGGTTGAACCCGATGTTGTCTCCGGCGAAGGCCTCGTTCATGGCCGTGTGGTGTGTCTCGATGGACTTCACCTCTGCCGTAAGGCCCTCGGGCATGATGGACACGGAGTCCCCTACCTTGATCTTTCCTGTCTCTATCCTGCCGACCGGCACGGTGCCGACCCCTGTGATCGTGTAGACGTCCTGCACGGGGAGCCTCAGCGGCTTTTCGATGGGCTTCGGCGGCTCCGTGAACTGGTCGAGCGCCTCGAGGAGTATCGGTCCCTTGTACCACGGCATGTTGGTGGACTTCTTGGCGAGGTTCTCGCCCGTCCATCCTGAGACGGGGATGAAGTTGATCTTCGAGACGTTGTACCCCACGGTCTTCAGCAGGTTCTCGACGTCCTGCTTCGCCTCGTTGTACCTCTGCTCCGAGTACTTGACCGTCTGGTCGTCCATCTTGTTGATGCAGACCACGAGCTGCGTGACGCCGAGGGTCCTCAGAAGGAACGCGTGCTCGCGCGCCTGGCCGCCCGGCCCCAGCGCGACGTCCTCCTCTCCCTTCTTCGCGGAGACGACTAGGACGGCTGCGTCGGCCTCGGAGGCCCCCGTGATCATGTTCTTGATGAAGTCCCTGTGGCCCGGAGCGTCTATCAGAGTGTAGAAGAACTTCGGCGTCTCGAACCTCTGGAAGGCGAGGTCGATGGTGACACCCCTCTCCCTCTCGTCCTTGAGCTGGTCGAGCACCCAGGCGTATTTGAACGAGTCCCCTGCCCCCGTCTTCTCGGACTCCTTCGCGAACTCCTCAATCATCCTCTGGTCGACCACGCCGAGGTCGAACAGGAAGTGGCCCATCGACGTGGACTTACCGTGGTCCACGTGGCCGCAGACTATGAGGTTCAGGTGAGGCTTATTCGCCATACTACGTCACTGGTTACATGAAACGACCACGGTGGACTCTATTTAAGCCTGTTGGACTTTGACCGACGGTTTCGCCGGATTCGCCGGGCCTTGGCGGCCCGTCCATGCCAGAGGCCTCCGTTCAGTCGACCGAGAAGTACAGGAGGGCCGTCTGGCCCCACCCGTCGGAGACGACCAGGGTGTACCATCCAGGGGTGAACGCTTGCTGGGCTGTCGGGGCGAACCCGGCGTGAGTAGAGGTGGCGCCCGCGTTGACCACCGGCGTGAAGGCGTCGTCGGCCTCGGAGCCATTTATCGGGTAGGCCCAGTAGCCGCTCACGGAGAAGGTCACCCTCATGTCGGCCGACCACCGGTCCGGCTGGCAGCCCAGCGTGCAGTAGAAGCCGCTGACCGTGGCGTTGCTGCTCATCGGCAGGAACGATATGTATTCCACGCTCCCGCCTTCGAGGCAGATGAACCCTGGCGAGGACGAGTTCGTCGAGGCGGCGGCCTGGAGCTGCCCGAGGGTGTAGTTTCCTTTGACTATCATGAAGTCGACGGGCTGCACTCCGTCGCAGGTCCCCCACATCGCGACGGGCAGGCCGTCGATCGCCCAGGACGAGGAGTTGTAGGGAGCCGTGAGGTTCTTGGGCGTCGGAAGACCGTTGAAGAGGGCGACCGTCACTCCCAGTGGCTCGCCAGCACCTAGCTTCTCCGAGCTCACGTTGACGCCGAGGGTCAGGCCCGCCACCGAGGTGGTGGGTGGGACGGACGTGGCCACCCCACTTGTCTCCCGGCCGGCCGCGAGGCTGCCGGCGGCGAGGGCAGCAACCACCAGTCCGGCCACCAGGACGGCGACGATCTCCTGTCTCAATCTGGTCCGAGGGAGTGCGAACGGGGCGAGTTATACGCCTAGCCAGCAGAACGACGAGTCTGGCCGTGTTCTGGCGAGGCTGCGTGTCTGACCTTTCCTCTGACAGCGCTGCCTGGCGCCCTGCGACCTGTCGCAAAGGACAGGATGACAGGGTGGGTCCTTGGACTGAGCTGATCAAAAACAGGAGCCTGAGGCGCGTCGAGCCCCGCACCTCTAGGTCTGGGTGAAAGCCCTTGTCGGCCTTAGCTCGAAGACAGGTAGCTCCAGAGTATCACGCCGACGAGCATGACGATCGAGCCGGCGAAGCCGGTTATCAGCGCGCTCGCAGCGTCTGAGCTGAGCCCGAGCCCCGTGAAGAAGTTGATCACGGGCGTCCTTACGAGCCATGCGAAGAAGCCCAGCGCGTACCCCAGGAGCCAGAATCCGATCAGGATTATTTTTCTTCCCATGTGGTTTCGATGATGATATGTGCGCCCGAGTCAGTAAATGGGCTGAAGGTGGTATTCCTTCACGGATTTGTTGAATTCTTTAGAGCAGAATCCCCGCGAGGGACAGCAGGTAGGTGGTGACGACGCTGGCGCAGACTCCGAGGGCCAGACAGAGGATGCCGTCCAAGGCCACGCCCCTTTCCATCTGCGTGTAGTCGTCGCTTATGCACCCCTGCATCAGGCCTCCGAACGAAGACATGGGGTCCTTTGGCAACTGCGAGACGTCGAAAGACGTGGCCTCTTGGCTAATTAACGGTTATGGAACGGCGGTTTTCTGGCGCGGCCCACCGTGGAGCCGGGGAGACCTGGGCCCTACGCCAAGACGGCCGGCTTCGCGACAGGCATTCTTATAGCGACGGCGGAGGCGAACCGTCGTAGCTTTGTCTGGAAGGCGAGCCCCCATCCGGCGAAGGAAGGACGTTGCTACGACGGCCAGGCACGGCCTTGAAGGCGGCATCGCGGTGCTGGACTTTGGCGGCCAATACGCGCACCTCATCTGCCGGAGGGTCAGGGCGCTCGGCGTCTACGCGGAGCTCCAGCCCCACGACGTCCCGCTGGCCGAGCTGAAGAGGATGAAGGTG
>JASHVX010000128.1 GCA_030044375.1 Nitrososphaerales archaeon
GTCGGACACGCTCTTGTTGTGGATGGCGAGTATCTCAGCTGCGAGGATCGCGGCGTTCCTCCCGTTGTCGACGCCCACCCCGGCCACCGGCACCCCCGGCGGCATCTGGACTATCGAAAGTAGCGAGTCGAGGCCCCCGAGCTTTGCGCCCACTGGTACGCCGATGACGGGCCTCGTGGTCTGAGAGGCTATCACGCCGGGGAGGTGCGCGGCGAGGCCGGCTATCCCTATGAAGACCTTCGCCTGAGAAGACGCCAGGTAGTCGCGGAGGCCCTGCGGATTCCTGTGGGCCGAGAGGTACTTCACCTCGAAGGTCACTCCGAGGTCGGTGAGCGTCTTCGTCGCGTCCTCGACGATGGCTTGGTCGCTCTTGCTGCCGGCTAAGACGGCGACGGCCGGGCTCTCGACGGTCAAGCGGCGCGACCTCCGTCGGGTATGCGGATAAGTCTCTCTTCCGTTGCTATCGCCGTCAGCCGGATGTCTTGCGCGCCTTCAGGTATCTGGTCGACGCGCTGCGACTCGAGGCCGAGCCCAATCGTCGTCACTCGCTTTCCGACACCGGCCAAGGTTGCATCGAAATATCCTTTGCCATACCCTATCCTGTATCCCCTGGAGTCCCAGGCGACCAGCGGGACGAGCACGAGCTCTGCCCGCTCGAGCGGCACTGTCCTGAGGCGGCCTGGAGCCGGCTCTGGCACGCCGAAGCGCCCCTCGACGAGGTCGTGGTCGTAGTCCTTGAGCTGGAAGAAGGCGAGGACGCGGCTGCCGCTTCGCGTGGACGGGACTATGACACGCTTGCCGATGCTCATGGAGCGCCGGATCAGAGTCTCGGTCTGCACTTCGCCGCCCTTGGCTACGTAGACTGCGAGCGTCTTCGCATGGACGTATTCGGGAGCCGAGGCGACGGTCACGGCGACGGCTGAGCTGAGCTCCGAGAGCCGTGCGGAGGGGATCTCGGCCCGCGCCTTCAGCGCGGCAGCCCTGATGCCGGCCTTCGTGGTCGGGGCCAAGGTCACCCTCTCACCGCCAGTGCGCGCGCCAAGCCTGCCTGGCTCGTCGCGGCGGCGACCGTGTTTTCGAGCAGCATCGCGACGGTCATTGGGCCCACGCCTCCCGGGACCGGGGTGATGTAGGACGCCTTCTGCGACACGTTGGCGAAGTCCACGTCTCCTACGACCTTGCCGCCCACCCTGCTGGTGCCCACGTCGACCACCACTGCACCGTCTCGGACCATCTCGGCGCCGAGCACGAAGTCTGGCCTCCGTCCCACCGCGGAGACCACTATGTCCGCCCGGCTCGTCAAATCTGACAGTCCCCTTGTCTTCGAGTGGCACAGCGTCACTGTCGCGTCCTCGCCGACCATGAGGTGGCACAAAGGCTTGCCGACCAGGGTGCTCCTGTTGATTATCACCGCGTGGGACCCTCGCAGCGCAACCCCGTAGTGCGCCAGCAGCGCCATGATCCCCTTGGGAGTGCAGGGGAGGATCGACTCCTCCTTGTAGACCGTCTTCCCGAGGTTCTCTGGGGTCAGGCCGTCGGCGTCTTTGGCCGGGGAGATCCTCGCGAGGATGGCCGGGGCGTGGAGGTGCCCGGGAAGAGGGAGTTGGAGGAGGATGGCGTTTACGTCCTTCCTCGAGTTCAGCTCAGAGATGAGTGCGCATACTTCTGCGTGGCTCGAGCCTGCCGGGAGGACCTGGTCGCCAGTGGCCAGCCCTATCTCGTGCGCGGCCCTGTGCTTCACTGCTAGGTAGACCTTCGAAGGCTCGTCGTCTCCGATGCGGATGGTCTCGAGCCTGGGGTGGACACCGCTCGCCTTCATGCTTGAGACCTCTTCGCGCAGGCGCGCTCGGATCTGGCGGGCGAGGGCGCTGCCGTCCATCACTATCGCAGTCAGGCCACGACCACCCTCCTTCCGTTCACCTTCAGCCTGCCCGTCGCGAACATCTGGATGGCCTGCGGCAAGGCCTCGTGCTCGGCCCTCAGGATCCGCTCGGACAGGGACTCTTCGTCGTCGTCGTCCTTCACCTCCACGGCCTTCTGGAGGATTATTGGTCCCGCATCGACGTCAGCGACCACGAAGTGGACTGTGCAGCCGGAGACCTTCACCCCGTACTCCACCGCCTGTCTCTGCGCGTGGAGGCCTTTGAATGACGGGAGGAGGGCAGGGTGTACGTTGATCAGACGCCCGGCGAACTTGTTCACGAAGCCGGCCCCTAGGATCCTGTCGAACCCTGCGAGCACGACGAGACCGTCGGACTGGCTTATCCCCTTCCGGGCGAGCTGCTCGGCAAGGAGGTCGTCGTACTCTTGCCTGCTAAGGCGGAGAGACGCGGCGTCGAGGACGACAGTGTCGACCCCGAACCTCCTCGCCACGTCGACCGCCCTCACGCCGCTCGCGCTGCTGACTACGACCGAGACGCGCGCTCCTGTGATCCTGCCGTGCGCAATCGAGTCCAGGATGGCCTCCAGGTTGGAGCCTCGGCCGGAGACGAGGACGCCGATGTCAAGGGGCAAGCCGTCGGCTCTCCTCGGTCGGCACCGACAGGACGCCTTCCAGCTTTGAGTAGTCCCCGTCCACGCACGCGAAGCACAGCCGTTCCTTCGGTATCCCTATGGCTTCTGCCATGCCGTCGACGTCGTTGTAGTAGAACTCCTCGGCTCCGAGCGCCGATCCTACCTTGCCTGCGAGTTCGACCAGGTCGGACCCGTCCTCGGCCACCCTGTGAGCCAGCAACTCCTCGCGCGTGGGGAAGTCGATGCCCATCCTGCACGGGTGCCTTATCGGCGGGAAGGTCACAGCCATCTTCACCTTCTTGGCTCCGGACCGCTTCAGCGACTTGATGAGCGTCCTCGCGCTTGTTCCCCTCACGACGCTGTCGTCGATGACTATGACTTCCTTGCCGTCAATGACCTCCCTGATGGGTATGATCTGCTTGACGACGTCCTCCCTGCTTTCCTGCCTTGGCTCGATGAAGCTCCTTATGCTGCCCCTCCGTCTGTACCTGTCCTTCATGAGCCCCTCGTCCATCGGTATCCCGCTGACGAGGGAGAAGCCCAGCGCCGCGGGCCTCGCGGAGTCTGGCACCGGGATTATCACGTCGCCCTGGGCCCTGAGCTTCCTGGCAAGGATCTTGCCCACCCTCTTCCTTGCCTCGTAGACGCTCACCCCGTTGAGCCTGGACGACGGGTGGGCGAAGTAGGCGTACTCGAAGGAACAGAAGGCTGAGCTCATCCTAGGAGCGTACCTGAACGACTCGACCCTGCCGCCCCTTCCCAAGACCACCATCTCCCCGGGCTCGACGTCGCGCACGAACTCGGCCTCGACTGCGGAGATCGCACAGCTCTCTGAGGCCACGATGTGGGTCGCCGAGCGCTCGTGCCAGCCCAGCGAGAGCGGTCGGTATCCTCTCGGGTCCCTCACCGCTATGGCCTCTCCCTGGCGGTTCAGGATGACGAAGCAGTACGCGCCTATCAACTCCTTGCCTATCTTTTCGAAGGCTGAGAACCAGTCGTTCCCCTCCTTCAGGAGGCTAAGCAGCCTGAGCCCGACCACCCTGGTGTCAGACTCACAGGAGACCTCGCCGCGGTCCGCGGAGACGGTCGATGCCAGCCCTTCGACGTTGACGATGGTCCCGTTGTGGGCTATGGAGAACTCTTGCGCTATCTGGATGGGGTGCGCGTTCCCTGTGCTTGTCCGGCCCTTGGTGGAGTAGCGGACGTGCCCTATGGCTGTGCTCCCGCTGTACCCTGAGATCTCGTCGGAGTAAGTCTTCCACTCGGCCACGAGCCCGAGCCTCTTGAAGACTGGCTTGCCTGGTACCGCGAAGCCCCACGACTCCTGCCCGCGATGCTGGAGAGCTTCGAGGGTCCTGATGACCTTCGGGACCACCTCGACCCCCTTCTCCGAGTGGAGCGCGACTACGCCGCAAGCCTCTTTCATTGCTCTTCCCCCAGCGCCCGAGAGATACTTGACTCCTTTCCTTCGATGATCTTGGCGACGTCCACGTCTACGAGTCTCCGGCCCCGCAAGGAGATCCGCAGAGACCTGCCGCCGGCGGTCCCGACGACCGCGTACGGGACCCGAGCTCGGGCGAGCAGCCCTCCGGCTTTCGAGAGGTTCGGCTTCCTGACTGAGACTATGTACCTCCCGTGCGACTCGGAGAACAAGAGCGAGGCGGGGCCCATCCTTGTTGCGGGCGCACCTTGCAGTTCTACTTCCGCCCCGATTGAGCGCCCCATGCAAGTCTCGGCCAGCGCGACCGCCATCCCGCCCTTCGAACAGTCGTGGACGCTCTCTGCCAGGCCGGCCCTTATCAGCCTCAGGACGGCGGAGTTCGTCCTCCTGTCTTCCTGCGGACTCGGCCTCGGCGCGACGCCATTCTGCACGCCGAAGACTGTGGAGTGGTATGCCGATCCACCGAGCTCCATCGAGGTCTTGCCGATGAGGACGATGCGGTCGCCCCTCCCCTTCAGGGCGGGACCGACGAAGCGCTCGTCCTTGTCGACCAGGCCCGCGACTAGCGCGATGGGCGTCGGTTTGATCGGCCGCCCGGTGAGCTGGTCTTCGTTGTAGAAGCTGACCTTGCCTCCTACCACTGGGATGCCGACGCCGCGACAGTAGTCAGCGACGCCCCTGACAGCCTCCTCGAACCCCCAGTAGACACGCGCGTCTCCCGGGTCGCCGAACTGCAGGTGGTCGACCATGGCGACCGGCTCCGCGCCCACCGATACCACGTTCCTGCAGGCTTCCGCGACGCACCCCGATGCTCCCGAGTAAGGGTCGAGGGCGCTCGCGGCGCTGTTCCCGTCGGCCTTGACCGCCAGCAGCCTGCCGTTCGGAAGCTTGAGGAGGGCCGCGTCTGCCTGGCCCGGTTTGAGCACCGTCCGCACGCCGACCTCGTGGTCGTACTGTTCGTAGATCCATCGCCGGCCTCCGACGTTCAACGAGGACAGGAGACTGAGGAGGACCTTGGACAGGTCAGGCGGGCTCTCGGGCTCGACCCAGTCTGACTGCCTGACCGGGGCCCTCGAGTCGCGGGGGATGAGAGGCGGGTTCGCAAGGAAGTCGGCCGGAAGCCTCGCGACGACGTCGGCGCCGTCCTTGACTGTTATGTCCCCGTCGTCGGTCACGTGTCCTATGATGGTCGCAGGCACCCCGTACTTCCGAAGTATCGACAGCGCCTTCTTATGGCGCACCCTGTCGAGCACGAGGAGCATCCTCTCCTGGGACTCTGAGATCATCGCCTCGAGCGGCGTGACGTCAGGCTCGCGAAGGGACAGGCGCCTGATGTCGAGCTCGACCCCGGTCCCTCCTTTGGAGGCGATCTCAGGGAGCGCGGAGCTTAGGCCGCCCCCACCGAGGTCCTTCATCCCCTTGACCTCGCCCGTCTCCAGGGCGTCGAGGATGGAGTCGATCAGGAGCTTCTTCATGAAGGGGTCAGGCACCTGCACGGAGGAGCGCTCGGAGTCGGCGTCCCTGGCGAGGCTCTTCGACGCGAAGGTGGCGCCCCTGACGCCGTCGCGTCCGGTGCTCCCGCCCGCCATCACCACGATGTCGCCCGGATTCTTGGCCTGTGCGAGGACCAAGTCCCTTCTCCTGCCGACTCCCACGCAGGCCACGTCCACGAGACAGTTCCTCTCGAAGGACTCGTCGAACTCCACCTCGCCTGCGACTGTGGGTACGCCGACGCAGTTGCCGTAGTCGGCGATGCCTCGGACCACGTTCCTGAAGAGCCATTGCGAGCGCTGGCTCTCGCCGATGTTGCCGAACCTGAGCACGTCGATCAGAGCGATCGGGCGCGTCCCTATGGAGAGGATGTCGCGTAGCACGCCGCCTATCCCCGTGGCCGCGCCACCGTAGGGGTCCACGGCGGAGGGGTGGTTGTGGCTCTCGATGTGCAGCGAGACCACGCAGCCGTCTCCTGCGTCCAAGACACCCGCGTCGTAACCCGGTCCCAGAAGTACCCTGGAGCCCGAGGTGGGAAGCGTCTTGAGCAGAGCCTTGGAGGACTTGTAGCTGCAGTGCTCTGACCACTCCGCGTCGATCATCGCCCACTCGACCTCGGTCGGTTCCCTGCCCAGCCTCGTCCTGGCGTATCCCGCCTCGTCTGGCGTCAGCCCGAGGACCGCCTGCGAGGACTCCTGCGTCAGGAGGCACCTCCGAGTGCTGATGCCAGGGACTGGAAGATGACGGAGCCGTCCGACCTTCCCTCCGGGTCGAGCAAGGAATCGACGGCCCTCTCCGGATGCGGCATCATCCCTACCACGTTTCCTTCCTTGTTGCAGATCCCTGCTATGCCGTCGAGCGAGCCGTTCGGGTTGCAGCCCCTGCCGTCGCGTTCTGTCGACTGAGCGTATCTGAACACTACCCTCCCGTCCTTCTTCAGGCTGTCCAGTTCGGCGCTGGGGAGGAAGAAGCGCCCTTCGCCATGGGCGACGGGCATCCTGAGAAGGTCACCCTTCGAGCACCGACCGGTCACCGGGGTCCTGTTGTTTTCGACCCGCAGGGTCACCCACCTGCAGACGAACCTGAGCCCCGAGTTCCTCAGGAGGCTCCCTGGCAGCAGGCCGGCCTCGACCAAGGTCTGAAAGCCGTTGCATACTCCGAAGATCGGAACGCCCCTGTCGGCAAGGCGTCGGACCTCGCCTACCGACCGGCTCCTCGCGGCGATCGCGCCCGCCCTCAGGTAGTCGCCGAAGCTGAAGCCTCCCGGCAGCACGACGGCGTCGAACCTGTCGAGCCCTCCGTGCTCGTGCCACACTAGCTTCGGCCGTACCCCCTTCGTGCCTTCGAGAGCCTTCACCACGTCAAGGTCGCAGTTGCTTCCAGGGAACCTCACGACAGCGACGTTCATTCTGACAGACGCCCCGGCGAAACGTGGCACTGGTGCGCGGCAGGGTTGTAGATCCTGAGCTCGTCGCACATCGTCTGCACCAGACGCTGAGCTTCAAGGGACCCTGCAGCCTTCACCTTGAACCTGAGGAGCTTGCCGACTCTGACCGACTCGGCCTGCGAGAACCTCGACTTGACCAAATCCTGGTAGATCACGTCTCCCTCTGGGTCCTTGGCGGCGGCCTTGTTCGAGATTATCACGTCGACCGAGAAGGAGGAGATTCTTTTCGTAGACTTGAGAATTTTATGGGCCTATTTAAGAGGTTTTTGACATGGACGTGTAGATGGGACGTGCCAGTGCCAAAGGTGTCGGGTCCCAACCCGCTATCCGCGCGCCCTAAGGCGCGCCATGTGCCTGACGCTCGTCAGGAGGTCGTCCTCCCTGGCCACGTCGTCGCGGTGCCTGAACTCGCCCTTGATCTGTGCCGCCGCGAGGAGAGAATGGGTCCTTGCCTCCTCGAGGTCGTCGGCGATGCCCACCGCCGCGACCGTGCGGGAGGCGCCGTGCACTGCCCTGCCGCCCTCCACCCTGACGTCCATCGGATAGACCCTGACGTTCTCGTCGTGCCTGGCTTGAAACTCCATCGCGCCGCGGAGGTCGACGCCCCCGCCAGCGGCCGGGCCGCGAGACGTGCCGTATCCTTTGGGGACCACGCAGGTGACCACAGACGCTGTCTTCCGGAACCTCAGCGACCTCAGAGTCCCGTCGACCATGCGGTGGCACGCATCCACGAAGTCGTCTTCCAAAGTGGCGAAGAGGTTGATGGACTCGGTGTTCCCGCCTCTGCTGTTGCGCTCGAGGACCTTGACACCCTTCCCCGTATGCATCAGGGCGTCGTAGGCCACTATCCCGCGGAGCCCGGGCTCCGAGCCCCTGCCCCTCCACTTCCTGAACGCGCTCTCTTCCCCATCGACGATTGCAGCCATCTCGGAGTCG
>JASHVX010000014.1 GCA_030044375.1 Nitrososphaerales archaeon
CGACCTTGGGCGCCCTAGGAATCTGGCTCAGATATAGGAAGGACCCAGAGGAGGCGGTCGCCTCCTACAAGCGGGCACTCTCGCTAGGCTGCTCTAGGAGCCTGCCGGAGCTCTTCAGGGCTGCGGGCCTGCCGTGGGACATGGGCGAAGGCATCATCGAGCGCTACGCTCGGGAGCTCCGCACAATCTGGAACAGCTACGCGTGAGGCGTAGCCTGAACTAGGACTTTAAGGGGAAGGACAAGGCAGTTCGTCCTCTCGCTTGTCTCACCCGCCTTTCAACGACTCCTACCTCGGCACCCCGCCCTGGGACATCGGACGGCCCCAGGGAGAGTTCGTGGGACTGGCGAAGGCCGGTGAGATCCGCGGACGAGTCTTGGACGTAGGCTGCGGGACCGGGGAGAACGCCATCCTGTTTTCACGGTTCGGAACAGAGGTGTGGGGCATTGACTCGGCTCCCCTCGCCATAGACAAGGCCCGGAAGAAGTCCAAGGAACGTGGGGCCAGGGTCAGATTCGAAGTGGAGGACGCGCTCCACCTCGACAGGCTGGGCAGAAGGTTCGACATTATAACCGACTGCGGCTTGTTCCACGTCTTCTCAGATGTCGAGCGTATCACGTTCGCCGAGAGTCTGAAGGCGGCGTTGGAGAAGCATGGGACATACTTCATGCTCTGCTTCAGCACCAAGGAGCCTGAATGGGGAGGCCCGAGACGAGTGTCTGAGGAAGAGATCCGCCATGTCTTCGGGCGGGGCTGGAAGGTCAACCATGTCAGGGATGCAGAGATCGAAACGACATTGCAGGAGGCAAAGGTTCGTGCGCTGCTATCCTCGATTACAAACGACTGACTCGTGCGTCGGCGCGCCGAGAGACAGGTCTCCAGGCCGCTGCGCTCCTCGAGAGCCAATCGGGGCCGGAGTGACGCCGGCTCAGACGAGCCTTCCCTTTTGGAGCAGCGTCCGACCGTCAGCCTTGACAGTCGCCCCGGTCATCGAGTCCAAGATGAAGGAGCCTGGCCTGTTCTTTCCCCCCAGAGACTCGTTTCCCCCGACACCGATTGACACGACCCCATAGGCTACGTTGTTGACGGTGTATCCGGCTTGGGCCTTCGGATTGAAACCGATTCCGAACAGGCCGATGTTGTCCTTGTCGCCCGTTCCTGCTTCCCAGTTCTTCCTGACGGCTTCGGTGCTAGAGTTCCCCTTGAATTTCGTCACCTTCCCGTCCTTGAAGGTCAGCTGAAGGTCCTTCACTTGACGCCCCATGCGAGGAGTGCCTGCGTTGAAGGTGATGTGTCCCTGCGCGGTGTCTTCCAACGGGGCGACGGTGAGCGACCCCGCGGGCAACTGGTCGTTGAGGTCTCCGTTTCTGATGTCGTCTTCGTCGACCACTCCGTCGGAAAGGCACCACCTTCTACCTGAGACATCGAATTCGAGTCTGGTGTCCCCGGGCCCAGTCACTTCTATCGTCCGCGCCTCTTTCAAAGAGTCCCTCAGGGCTCTGCCTGTCCTCGCGAGCCTCTGATAGTCGACCGAGGTGGAGGCGTTCATCATCCTGCTCCACTTGGGGAAGTCGAACCCGTATACCTTTGCCCTAGGCTTGGTCACCAACGCTAGCCCGAGGTCAAGCGTCCTGATCTTTCTCTCCTTGCTCAGAGGGAAGTGCGCCGCGTTCTCACCCTCGTCGTTGGCGGCAAGTTTCTTCGGCTCGATCTTTCTGAGGTTGGCGGGGTCGTAAGTGGCGGCCATCGCAATCTGTGCCGTAGACTTCTCAGTTAGACCTCTGCAGAAAGCAGACGGTTCCCTCAGCCGCTCCTCACTGAGATACCGATAGTTCGCGACCATGAACCTGTCAGTATAGAGTGACATGATGACGTCCGCCCCCTTCTCCACACATGCTAACGCTATCTCTTCGGCCAACGCCAGATTGTGAGGGTAGAGATTGATGGCGACATTGTCATCGCCGGTGATGCTTAGGCAGTCGTTGACTACGGACTGGGCTAGAGACACGTCGTGTCGGACTCGGACGCCGGACTTAAAGGTTGAACCCAAACTGGCCACCAGAGATGCTCTCGGAGGTGCGGGTCCCGGAGAGCGTCACGAGTACGACGATACGAAGGACCCGAACGTGCCTCGGGGAGTGGCGGGCTCGCAAAGTCAGCGCTGACAGGGTCGTTTATGACCGACCGAATTACAGCGATGGACATGTCGGCTAGCAGCCTTCCGAAGAGAGCCGCCGGCCTGTTGGCGACTTGACGGTAGGTCGCTTTCAGGTGATGGCCGTACTTCAGGCAGCCCGCGCCTCCATCCTGGGCCTTCCGCTCGAGTCAGCTTACTCGTGGGGGCTGAACAGGGCGACGTTCATCGCGGCCGCGAAGAGAGGATTCAAGGCCAGGAGTGGAAGCGGCGAGGGTGGCGGAAGGGCCGGGGCCGCGAATGGAAGAGACGTATACCATCTGGGCGACGACATGGCTTACAAGGACCTGACGTCGGCCGAACTCAGGTTCGTCTTCGGAGGCAAGGTGCAGACTGTCGCGGAGTTCCAGAAGCGAGTTAAAGACAGGTTCGGCGGCTCTTTCGCTGAGGCTTGGGAAGAGGCCCTGGCATACGTGAAGACATTCGACGAGGAGACCCTGCTCTCAGCGGAGAAGTTCTTCGGCGAAGTCTACAGGCCGAGACGTGACGAACTCGCAGAGAAATGGACCGCGCAAAGCAGAGACTGACATAGTGGTACCGAGGGGCGGCGCCTCTGCGGGGCTTTTGGCGTCTCTTCTCCGTCTAAAGGCAACGTACGCCAGGACCAGCACGGAAGCGCCGGCAGCGGCTGCAAGGAGCAGGAACGCGGACGTCGACGTCCCGCAACTGCCCGTCGCGCGGACCGGCAGGCTGAAGCCGGAGACCGTACCGGCCCCGGTGACCTTTATGGAACCGGTGCACGTGTCGCTTATCGTGCCGTTGGAGTCCAGGATGCCTGTGCTCCCGGGGCCGAAGTTTGTCACTGTGATCGTCCCGGAGTTGGTGGTCGCCGCGCCTTCCTCTATCTCGAGCCCGATGCTCTTCGGGCCGGAGTTGTCGACGATGACGGCGCCGGAGTTGGCGATCGTGCCGTAGTCAGAGAGACCGCTGCTGGACTCCCCCGTGTTCGCGATGGTGATGGTGCCCAA
>JASHVX010000129.1 GCA_030044375.1 Nitrososphaerales archaeon
TGATGGGAGGAGGTTTCGTTGTCAGTAACCCGAACGCGGTCTCGACTTGCGGCTGCGGCGAGTCGTTCAAGACGGCCTGAGTGAGCGAAGACAAGGCCGCGGGTGAGGCGCCGGGGGTAGGATTCGAACCCACGAGACCCGAAGGTCACGGGCTGACTGGTCATCCGATCTCGAGTTGCGGACCTGCAGGGTCTCCCTGCGGGTTGCCCGCGCATTAACCACTCTGCCACCCCGGCTTGGGCGTCGCCTGGTCCTAGCCTCTATAATTTCTTTGAGGGCCGGGCGGGCTTAGGGCAGCCCCGAGCCTGGAGCTTTGGAGCTTCGGGGCAGTGGGTCTGTGCAATCGCGTTTTCAGCCGGGTTTTCACGCTTGACATCTGGGTGCGGTCTCTCGGCCCCGGTCCTGAGGCATCGCCTCCCACCCGTTTAAATCGAATCCCCGACCGGGTGCCGAACGCATGAAGGCTTCTCTGGTCTGGTCCAGCCCCAAGCCGGAGATGACCATAGCCGTCGCCATGAGGAGGTGCTACAGCACAAAGACGATAGAGGAGATTGAGATAGAGCTGGAGAAGAAGGGTCCAGAGTACTGGAAGTTCCTCCTAGCCAAGTGCCTGCAGGACAAGTCCCTTGACGTGCTCGAACACTTTACAATGTCGCTCCTCCTCGATGGAATGACGGAAGAGGAGATGAGCGCCATCCTGCGCAAGTTCCAATATGTCAGGGCGACCAGTCTTGGCGACTCCGACTGGCTCGTCTCGGTCAATGCGCGTACGCTGGTAGAGCTCTGGAGAGATGGAGGGGGAAGGCCCCTGGCCGAGTCCATCGTCATCGAGCTTAGGAAACAGGGCGTAAGCCCGCTCTTCGACGAGCTTGCTTTTCGGTGAAGGTGTGATTGCGAGTCAAGCTCCTGTATAGCACGGACCTGAAGGCCATCGTCGGGGCTTTGGAAGCCAAGGGCGTGCACCCCGACCCAGAGACGCTCCTGGATCACGTCGTGTACATGTTTGAGATTGAGGACTGCAGCCGGGTCACGACGCACCAGCTTGTGCGGCACCGCGTCGCGTCCTATGACCAGGAGTCTCAGAGGTTCTCGGCAGCAACGAAGGAGGGCGTCGTGACCCCACCCAGCGTCGCCGCGAACGAAGCCGCACTCAGGGCGTATGAAGACGGCCTGAAGGGCGTCTATGCGGCGTATGAGAAAATGGTCGCTGCGGGAGTACCAAAGGAGGACGCCAGATACATCCTTCCGACGTCAATCAAGACGAAGCTGGTCATGACGGTCAACGCCCGAAGCTTGATGCACATCGTGTGGCAGAGGACGGCGCTGCAGGCACAGTGGGAAATCCGGGAACTGGCTGGCGCCTTGCACGGCCTGGCCAAGGAAGCGACCCCTGAGTTGTGGACTAGGATCGTGGAGAAGTAGGCTGCGAGAAGAGAACGATTGGCCAAGGCTTTCGGGACGGCGGGGGTGAGGGGGGTGTTCAACAGGACACAGACGCCCGAACAGGTCTACAGGCTCGTAGAGACGATCGCCTTTGCTTCCGGTAGGGGCGGATATGGGGTCGGCTGGGACGGTAGGAAGACGTCGGCTCTTTTGGCAAAGACCGCATCAGCGGCGGTCAGCGCTGTAGGCGGCGAGACGCGGGTGTTCGGGGTTGTTCCGACTCCGGTGGTCGCCTTCGGGACGCGACATCTCCGCTGCCTCTCTGGCTTCTGCTTGACCGCGTCTCACAATCCCGTCGAGTTCTCTGGTGTCAAGGTGTTCAACGGAAAGGGGATGGAGCTGCCCTCGTCTGACGAGGAGAGAATCGAAAGAGCTTTGGCCGTCGACGTCATGCGTTCGTCTGGCAGCTTCGGCCGCGCCTCATCGAGTGAGGGAGTCTTAGGTGAATATGTCAGTTCGCTGGTGTCTCGTCACAGGGAAGCCAGGCAGCCCCTCAGGATAGCCGTTGACTGCGCGTGCGGTCCGGGAGGGCTCGTGACCCCTCAGGTCCTGAAGTCTTTGGGGCATCACGTGGTCCCGGTCAACGCCCAGGTCTCCTGGAGATTCCCGGCGCGCCCTCCGGAACCGACTGCGGCCAACCTGGCTGAGTTCTCGAGGGCCATCCCCGGCCTCGGGATCGACCTCGCCTTCGCGCACGATGGAGACGCAGACAGACTGGTGATGCTTGATGCTCTGGGCAGGATTGTACCCGACTTCGTCCTGACGATGTTGGCGCTGAGAGGTCTGGATGCCTCGAGCGGGACGGTCGTCATATCTGAGAACACGTCGACCGCGGTAGCGGAAGAGGCGCAGGAACTAGGGTTCCGCGTGACGCGAAGCCGGGTGGGAAAGACCTTCGCCGTCATGGACGCAGAGGGAGGGGTCTTCGCTGCCGAGCCGAGCAAGGTCGTTGACCCTAAGTGGGGTCCTTGGGAAGATGGGATCAACGCGGCGGCTATGATATCTGGCTTGCTGGCCGACGACAAGGGGCTGTTGGGGCGCGTAATGGAGACCACCAAGTGGAGGTACAAGCAAGTCAACCTCGACATGGCTGTGAACATGAGGGTGCTCTTAGAGAGCTCGAAGGAGGCGTTCAGGAGGTTTAGGATCAAGGAGGAGCGGGTGCTCGATGGTCTCAAGTTGGTCTTCGCTGATGGGTCGTGGGTGATGTTCAGGCCGTCTGGGACTGAGCCTAAGACGAGACTCTACTGCGAGTCCAAGGACCCACAGGTGCTCGACACCCTGGTCGCAATCGGGACTCAGTGCATCGAATCTTCTAAATAGAGTGGAGGGCCCCGAGGCCGCGTGTCCGAATCGAAGGCCGTGATGCGCGTCCTGGAGTCAGGGTACCTCTTGGACGCCAAGGCGTTCGAGATGATTGGCAGGATTTCTGTCGACGCCGACCTGAATGGACTGGTAGACAGACTCCTCGAGCGCAAGGCAGGGACCGGTGGAGGGGACAGGGTGATCACGGAGTCCGATGTGGCTAGCGTGATGTCAGAGTCAACAGAAGCTGTGGCCGAAAGGCAGAGCACGCCGAAGGAAGGAACGGGCGACTTGGAGGTGATTTTCGACCCCACGCCTGCCATAGCTCCGGCCGAGGCTTCTGACGGCTTCAACAGGCTCTTCAGCGACAGATATTGGAGGCTTTACTCCATCCTGCGGAGTCGGCTCGACACCAAGGGCATGATAGCAGCCACCTCGGCGAAGGGTCTCGCGCCCAACAAAAAGGCGAGGGTGGCGGGGCTCCTGACTGACCGGTCGAGTCGCAAGGGAAGTGTGGAGTTGAAGATTGACGATCCCAGCGGCACGATGAAAGTCATCTGCCAAGACAAGCCTGCGGAGGAGTCGGCGCTCAGGGCCCCGCTCGACAGCATGGTCGTGGTCGAGGTCTCTCATGGGAAGACCGGCCAGCTATATGCGAACTCGGTCTTTCTGCCCGATATCCCTGGACGCAAGGTCGTCTCTTCCTCGCATAGGGCGTACGCGCTCCTTCTGTCTGACCTGCACATAGGGAGTAAGATGTTCCTAGCGGACGACTTCGGACGGTTCATCCGTTGGGTCAGGGGAGAATTTGGGGATGAAGACCTGGTCAGCAGAGTCAGGTACCTTCTGATCGCTGGAGACATTGTAGATGGGGTCGGCGTATATCCCAACCAGGAGTTCCAGCTCGCGGAACGAGACCCTAGGAAGCAATACCAGATGGCAGCCGACCTCCTTAGGCAGGTCCCAAACCATATCCAAATCGTCCTTTCTCCGGGGAACCACGACGCAGTCAGGCAGGCGCTGCCGCAGCCTGCGGTCCCGGTTGACCTCGCAGAGGCGCTGTACGGCATGGATAACGTCAGGTGGGTGGGGGACCCCGCTTTCATCAAGTTGAACGGGGTATCGTTTCTTATGTACCATGGGAAGAGTCTCGACGATGTCATCGCGACGACGCCGGGACTGACCTATGACAATCCGACGGAAGCGATGAAGTTACTCCTCCGATCCAGACATCTATCGCCTACGTATGGCAAACGGACCGCGCTGTCACCCGAACTGCGAGACTTCATGGTGATCGACCAGGTGCCTGACGTCCTCCACTCAGGCCATGTCCACACATACGGAGAACTGGAGTACAGGGGGACACTGCTGGTGAACTCGGGTACCTGGCAGGCTCAGACTGACTTCCAGTCTAATATGGGACTCGAACCGACTCCCAGCGTCATACCTATCCTCGACCTTTCCACTATGCGTGTAGTCCGTCGGAACTTTGGGGCCGCCGGTTACCAAGGTCTTGCCGGAGCCGCATAGGCCAAGGGTTCACTTCCCGAACGTCGTGTCCTCTGACAAAGTCTTCGCGAGTGCTTCTTCAGAGATTAAGAGCTGTATCCTCTTGGTCCTGCCTCGCCTTCCTTTGCTCACGACTGAGGCCTCGATTAGACCTAGTAGGTCCAGCTCGGCCAGTATGCCGCTGACGCGGCGCTGCGTCAAAGTCTCGAGTCCAAACCGCTTGCAGAGACTTGCGTAAGCCAGATAGAGTTCGCCTGTGTTTGTGCCTTCTCTGAATCTTGAGACCGCCAGCAGGACAGCCTTGTTCTGGACAGGAAGGGAACGAATGGCTTCGTCGACTCTGTCGTGCTCCATCTTGTCCGAGGCCCTGCGGATGCTGGTGTCGTCGATTTCCTCCAGCCCCTCCCTTTCGGCGACTTCGCCAGCTATCCGCAGCAGGTCTATCGCCCGCCTCGCGTCGCCGTGTTCGGAGCCTGCCATCGCAGCGCAGAGGTTTATGGCAGCTTGAGATGCCGCTCCGGGTCTGAAGGCCGTCTGCGCCCTGTCGGTCAGGATCTCCCGCAGTTCCTCGACCGTGTATGGGGGGAACACCAGCTCTTCCTCGCTCAAACTGCTGAGGACTCTGGGGTCCAGGTCGTCCTTGAACTTCAGGTCGTTAGATATTCCGACTAGGGAAAGGAAGCCTGGTGCCAGCCTCTCGCCTGACCGGGTGAACTCGTACAATATGCTGTCGCCGAATGACTTCACCAGATAGTCGATCTCGTCGAGCACCAGGATGACCCGCCTCTTCTGGGCCTGCATCGCCGCAAAGATTCTCTCAGTCACCTCACCTATCGAAAGGCCTGTGAAGGGTATCTGCTTGTCGACAGGCAAGTTGATGAACTTGGCTAGCTCCGCCAAGGTCCGATACTCTGTGTTCGCGATGCGAGCGTTCACGTAGGCTACGGTCAGCTCGTTAGGACCGGCCTCACCGCCGAGTTTGGCCTGAACATATCGTGCGACGGCGGTCTTTCCTGTGCCCGTCTTGCCGTAGAGCAACAGATTCGAAGGCTTGGACCCGTGGAGCACGGGAGCCAGTACCTCTGCAACTGCTTGAATCTGACCGTCTCTGAAAGACAGGTGGTCTGGCACGAACTCTGGAGTTAGGGCCTTGCGATCGATGAAAAGCGCTTTGCCGGCTTTGGCTCGGCGAAAGATTTCGTCTATACTGTCTGGCCGCATGTCGCCGGAATCAGTGGAAACACTGGTTAGATAAGGCCTCCGCCCCTAGCTTTCCAATGCTTCCCGTGCATAGCGGCGTGGAATTGAGTGATATCTCTTTGGAAGAAGCGGCCCGTTCTAGGTGAGCGATGCAATATGGATATGCTCTGAGGTCTACTAGACAAGTATTCTTGGTTGACCGGTGGCAAACTCAGCGCTCCGGGCATCGCGAGAAGAGCTCCAGTGGAAACCAAGGGGGAGGGATCTCTTTGTGAACCCATGTGAATGACCTGCCAGTTCGCGAACATGACGCACCCCAATATTTCCACTGGAGCATCTCCAGCCGCTAATCGCAAAACCAGGCTGATTCCAACCCCTTTGCTTCCAATGGAGCCACTACCTGTTCAATGGGAATACCTACTCGAGTGAACCACTGTGAAGTCATCACGAGCTCTCAACTCCTGTCAAGGAAACTTCGGCCCTTGTTCACAAGTTCACACCACCCATCGATTTAACATGGCTACGGCCCTGCCGAGTGACGACCTCTTTGCAGAGAAAGGTGAAGATAGAGGTAGACGACGGCGAAGGAACGAAGTATACACTAGCACTGGAAGGAAGGGTCTCGAGAGACAAGCTGATGAAAGCTGTCGACATGCTGGAGATAATGGACGTCCCACTGGATCATGGGTTCAAGCCGGCACCCGACCAAGGAACCTTCTTCGGCAAGGTCATGACGCTGCTGGAGACCGAGTTCGCAGCGGGAGAATTCTCCTCCTCTGACGTCGCCAGAGGCTTCGAGGAGAAGTTCAACCAGCCCGTAAAGCTAAGCACGATCTCGACATACCT
>JASHVX010000130.1 GCA_030044375.1 Nitrososphaerales archaeon
TACTGTGATGACGTGAATCGTCCCGGCCTTGAAAGCAGGGAACCCGAGTATCGTCGGCTTGTCTGCGGAGACCTTGGGCCAGTTCCTTATCCGCGGAAGGAGGCTCTTCGCGCGCCCTCTGGGACGGTATGCAAGACTACCTCTGCGTGGCGCGCTATGTTTCCTATGACCCAACCCACGCTAACCTTTCCCGAAACCCGGTTCCCGGTTCGCACTTAAGCTTTCTGAGGCCGCGAGCATGTTCACCAGCCCCAGGCCGGCGAAGAGGGCCTCCTCGGTCCTCACCGTGGCCACCCTCTGGTCCGCGACCAGGTTTACGACGAAGTCTGACCGTCGGGGCAGGTCGGGTCCGAGCATCTCGAAGAGACCACGGGACGGCGAGCCATAGACGAGCTTCACGCTCTCGGCGCTGAGAACTGCCGCCCTCAGCTTAGGAAGGGAGGTTCGCAGAGGCTCGCCAAGCCTCGAGGTGGCTATCGTCACGGCGAACCGCCCGTCTGCGAGCACGCGCCCAGCCGTGGTGAGCTCGACCTTGTACCCCCAATACTCTCCTCCTGCAACGCTCGACCTTTCGACCCTGAGCGGGGTCACCGACGTGACTTTGACCGTCACCCTCGAACCGGGCTTCACCCTCTCTACGAGCACGGCCGCTTCGTCCAGGCCGACGTCTACTGTCCCATCCTCGTTCGCGACTCCGTCTCTGACCTCTCCTATCGCAAGGTCCTTGACAGGAACCTTGGGCTTGTGCGAGGGTATCCTCAGGGGAGGAAGCAGTCCGGCATATCGGAGAGCTTCGTCGAGAGGGTAGAGGCGCCTGCGCAGGTACTGCGGCGTCTCGAGGTACTCTAGGACCTTGCGGACCAGTGACGGCTCCCCTCGCCTTCCCTCTTCGCTGAAGACCTGGACGAGGTCAACGCCGTAGATGGCGCAGGCCCTTGCAATCAGGCCCAGCTTCGCAGTCTTGTCCCTCAGAGAGTCCCTGTCCTCTAGGACGGTGTCAGGTATGGCGACAGCGACTCTCCTTCCCAGCAGCGTCACGTGGCCCGCACCTCGGCTCAGTTAATTCAACATTGAGGCATTTCGCCGTGATATAGGCACATGAACAGGCCCCTCCAGGGCTCAGATTCATGGAGCGCGTCACACCGAGGGGGCCCGGCAAGCCCAGCTGGGTATACTCGGTCCTCCCTGTCGCCCTCGCGACAGGACCCATCAGCACGCTCGTGCAGCTGTATCTCGTCGAACTCAACGGCGTCACGCTCGGGACGATATACAACGGGCTCGCCGTGGCGATATTCAACGGGGTCAGCATCCCTGCGGCGATATTCTGGGGCTACACGACTGACAGGATACACAGGCGGAGGGACCTCATCGCGGCGAGCTACGGCATGATGGGCGCGATACTCGTCTCGTTCTACTTCGACAGCACTGCCTTCGGCACGATAGTCACCTACGCGATCTTCTCCTTCGCCTCGGTCGCCTCGGCCACCCCGCTCAACCTCTTGATAATGGAGACCGAGGAGAAGGGAAAGTGGGCGGGCGCCTTCGCCAAGCTCTCCATGATGTCCAGCGTCGGCAGCGCCCTGGGCCTGGTCCTGAGCACCGTGTGGTCAGAGGAGCTCCCGCTGATCCTTCTCTCGCTCCCCTTCGGCGCCTTCGCGCTAGCCTCGGCCGTGCTATCGGTCACCCTGATCCCCGAGCCACCCCTCACCTTCGAGAGGGAGAACGTGGCGCTGCGGAAGTCGAGTTTCCTCAACCGGCTCCGCACCCTGCCGGTCTTCTTCATCACCGTCCCAAAGGCATCAGACTTCAGAAGGGTCTTCAGGGGCCTCAGGTCGAGCCTGACCAGCTACGTCCCGCTATTCTACATCTCGACCGTGCTCTTTTACTTCTCCAGCGGCCTCTTCAACACCTCCTTCGTCCCCGCCATGTCGGCCTTCGCGCTCACATACGTGGAGGCCTTCGGGGTGATACTCGCAGGCTCTGTCGTCCAGACGCTGGCGTTCAGGGCCTCGGGGGGATACGTTGCCGACAGGTCGCTGGTCACTACGAGCGTGCAGGGACTCCTGGTGCGCGGGTGGTGCTACATAGCGATAGGAGCAGGAGCGTTGCTGCTCGCCGGACCTCTCTTTCTGATACCAGCCATAATCGCCTACCCCATTGGGGCCGGGGTCGCCTTCGCCGTCTACTACACCTCGGCGAACACCATGATGTTCAACACGGTCCAGAAGAAGAACCCGGGCGCGGCCATCGGCGTCTTCTCGGCCATCGTCGGCCTGGCCGCGATGGCAGGGGCCTTGGCCTCGGGGTTCATCTCGGTCTACGCCGGGTTCGACACGACCTTCGTACTGGCGGGCGTCTTGCTGTTTGCGGCAGTGGGGATAGTCGCCAAGCTTCCCAAGTCGCCAACCTCTGAGTCCGGCTCCCATCAGTGACGAGGTAGCCTCAGACAGACGGGCCTCTCCGGCGTGGTCTTCGAGTGCGCCTAGACCGACGTGACAAGCAGGACCACGTTGAGGACGACTATCGCCCCCGCCGTGACCAGGGCGAGGAAGGTGATGCTGTGCCTGTTCACGAACTCCCCCATGAACTTCCTCTTCGAGGTGTAGTAGATCAGCGGAATCAACGGCAGGGGGATCAGCAGGCTCAGAACCACCTGGCTGTAGACCAGGAGGACGAGGGGATTGTATCCGAGAGCCAGCGCGATGCTGGTGGGGACGACGTTGATCACTCTGATGACGACCCTCCTCAACCACGGGTTGGTCTTGGACCCAAGGAGGCCCTCGAGGATCGCCTGCCCTGCAAGGACGCCCACGGTCGACGACGACCAGCCGGAGAACAGCAGCGTCAGCGCGAACACCACACCGGCGGCCAGCCCGAAGACGGGGACCAGGGTCTTGTACGCGTCGTTCACGCTCACGACGTTCAGGCCCGGCGAGTGGAAGGCTGCAGCGGCCATGATCAGGATCGCCACGTTGATCGCTCCCGCCCCCGCAAGGTTGCCGACCGTGTCCCACCTGTGGAGGGCGAGCAGCCTCTTCTTCTGGGCGGCGTCGAGGCCGGCTGCCTTGTCCTTCGTCAACGAAGAGTGGAGCACGAGCACGTGCGGCATCACCGTCGCCCCGACGATCCCGACGACTAGGAACAGCTGGCCGCTGTTGCTCAGGGTGGGGACGAGCAGCCCGCGCGCGACCGCGCCCGGGTCCGGCTTCGCCACGAAGATCTCGTAGAGGTACCCCA
>JASHVX010000131.1 GCA_030044375.1 Nitrososphaerales archaeon
CCGCCCTTAGGGCCCTTCCAGTCGGGCATCCGGCTCAGGTGCTGATGGGCTATCCTCCAGCCGTCCTTCGTCCTCACCAGGACCATGGTGACGCGCGCCTTCGAGCCCACCGGAGAGCCTTCGAACGAGTAGTCGTTGACGAACATTCCCCTGTACGTGAGGTAGAACGTGCTGACGGCCGCCTCGCCGAACACGTCTACCCTGAGCTCGTCAATCTGGTAGGTGTAGTCCGAGATGTTCGCGAAGGCCGCCTGCTCGTAGACGAACGCCTCCTCGGAGCCCTGCCTCGTGTAGGGAGGGTTGTCATCGAACTTCGTGAACAGGGCGTGCTCCGCGTGGAAGCCCGCCAGTGCCTTCATGTCCTTGTTCTTGCCGGCTTCGAAGTACGCTGTTATGGCGGCGGCCACCTCTCTCTTGTCGCTCTCGGAGCCAGGGCCTGCCAGTCCAGCCACGGCGGCCGGTCTCCATCCCGGGATAAAACAACATTTTTGAGCACAACCCTGAACCCACCGAGTCGCGGCGCTGTAGCTCAGAGGCGACACAAAACGCCGGGCAGCGTGGTAGAGCAGCAGGCTGTTAGCCTAGAAGGCAGAGACCTGTTGGTCGTCGGTTCGAGTCCGACCAGCGCCGCCAGAAGCGGCCCCAGTCTGGGCTTACTTCGTGTGGGCGGGCCTGTAGACGAAGCCCTCGACTATCAGTCTGATGTCCTTGCTTTCCTTCCTGGACTGCTTCCAGAGCTCGTCCCGCCTGCCGGGGGCCATCTTGTTCCAGTATCTCGCGACGTCGTCGTTCACCTCGAAGACGAGGAAGCCGCCCTGCTTGAAAGGCGCTTCGCGACCCTTCTCCACCGCTGGCGCCGTCCCGTCGTCCTTCACTCTTATGGAGGCCACACGCCGGCTCCTGTGGCCTCGGTTAAAAGCGCTAGGGCGGGCTAGGAACCGCCCGTCGCCGATTCCCCACCAATCCGCTATCGATTTGGGACGCTTCTTGGAAACTTGGTAAATACATCTGCCTCCACCCTTTGAACAAGCATGGAGACCCAGACGCAGCCTCGCTCTAACAAGACCGTCGTCACCTTCGCCGTCATTGCGCTTCTGTGCTTCGCCTTGGGGGCCACGATAGTGTACTACAACTATGCCTTGACGCAGCAGACGAACAGCTCGAACTCCGAGACCTCGAACCTCAAGGACGAGGTCAACAAGCTCGACTCCACGCTGCTCGCCCTCGAGTCATCACAAGGAGGAAACGGCACCGGGCTCAACTCTACGGGCGACACGGCCATCGCCATCTACGCAGAGGCGGCCAAGAGCGTCGTGACGATCGAGGGAGACAACGTCACCACGATAGACACCCTCTTCGGACAGTACCAGTCGTACTCCGAGATCGAGGGGTCAGGGTTCGTGACAGAGTACGCCAACACCATGTACATCATAACCAACTTCCATGTGGTCGACGGCATGTCCAACATGACGATCACCTTCTCGGACGGAGACGCCTACCCAGGCACGGTCGTCGGCAGCGACGTATACGCCGACCTCGCAGTCGTGTCAGTGAACGCCCCGGCCTCGGAGTTCTACCCTCTCACAATAGCCAACTCGTCGAACCTGACCGTGGGCGAGCCGGTGTACGCGATAGGCGCGCCCTTCGGGCTCTCGGGCACCTTCACCTCGGGAGTCGTCAGCCAGCTGGGCAGGACGATCACCGAAGAGACCGCGGGCAACTACTCGATCTCCGGCATAGTGCAGTTCACGGCCCCGATCAACCCCGGCAACTCAGGAGGGCCCCTGCTGGACTCTGACGGCCAAGTCGTCGGTATAACGACCGCCACCATAAGCGGCTCGGAAGGGCTCGGGTTCGCGGTTCCGTCCCAGACAATAATCAAGGAGCTGCCCTCGCTGATAGCGACCGGCGGATACTACGAGCACTCGTACCTTGGAATCGCAGGCGTAGACATGAACTACCAGCTGGCGCAGGCATCGAAGACCAACGTCACCTACGGCGTGCTCGTCGAGTCGGTCACTGCGGGCAGCCCCGCCGCGAAGGCCGGCCTGCAGGCGGGGACCAAGGAGGTCGTCGTGAGCGACACGCAGTACCTGGTCGGAGGCGACATCATCGTCTCAGCGAACGGCACCAAGATAATCGACTTGGACGCCCTGTCGAGCTACCTGGAGGAGAACACGGTCGCCGGGCAGAACCTCGTCCTCGGGATAATAAGAGACGGCGTCCCGATGAATGTGACAGTGACGCTCGGCGCGCGGCCCCAGCCATAAGCTCGAAGGCGAGATGGTCCGCGCAGTTGCGCCACTCGAAGGCAGGAGTGCGATTACCTTCGGACCACGGACTCCACCGGATGCGTTCAATACAATTATTGGATGGGGCCGAGAGGCCGGCTAACATGGACGCCTTCGAACGCCTGCTCTGGTGGCTCTTCGCAGGGAGCGTGGGCGCCCGCTCAAGGACGTCGATACTCTTCACCCTGAGGGCACAGCCTCTCAACGCGCAGCAGCTCGCCGAGCAGCTGAAGCTGGACTACACGACTGTCAGGCACCATCTCTCTGTGCTCGAGAAGAACCGCATCCTGATAACCGAGGGCGAGAAGTATGGGAAGGTTTACTTCGTCACCGAAGTGATGGAGGCGCACTGGGCGACCTTGGAAGCGATCCTGGAGAAGACGAGCATGTCGCAGAGGAGGCAGGGCCGTTGAGCGAGCCCGCGCCCGCGACGACTCCGGCCCCTCCAACTCCGGCCCCTGCCACTCCGGCGCCCGCGTCCGGGAAGGGGGCCAGGATAAGCAAGATCTGGGTCCCGGTGATACTGCTCATCGCCATCCTGCTTGGCTGGGCGCTCGCCGAGACCGTGCGGCTGCCGCCCTACGTCTGCCCTCCGTACGAGTGCCCTCCGGCGTTCCACCTGTCGGTACAGAGGGCGCTCATGCTGCACGTCGTACTCTCGACCATCGAGATAGTGCTGCTTCTGTCCCTCGTGGCCGTCTATGTCAAGGTCTACATGGACACCAGGGCCAACTTCGCGTTCGGCCTTGTCATAGTGCTC